>JBEBRE010000037.1:0-24501 GCA_040394995.1 Sphingobacterium wenxiniae | reverse complement strand
GTATCGGTCAACAATCTAATCCAATAATGTGTTTCTCTTGCTTCTTTATAGGCTATAGTTAGTTTTGCATAAAAATCCTTTTCTGATTGCCCTCCGATAGCTTCCTCAATATTAGCACCTATAGAAGTTCCACATCGTAAAAGTTGTTTGCTCAGCACAAACTCTTTCTTATCATTTGATAAAAACTGATATACTTTCACAATCCTCACCGCAAAAGCATAACTCTTCATCTGCACTACATTGTCACTTTTCATAAACGCAATTAATAATTATGAATTAGGAATTTCAAATTAATAATTCATAATTTCTAATTCATAATTCGTAATTAATCCAATCAACATCCTTTTTCAACAAATCTAATGTTTTTTGCTCCTTGGAACCAGGCTCTGGTTTGTAGTCATATACCCAATTAGCCTGTGTCGGCAAGCTCATCAAAATAGATTCAATGCGTCCGTTTGTCTCCAAGCCAAAACGGGTGCCGGCATCGTAAACCAAATTAAACTCCACATAACGGCCCCGACGCAACATCTGCCAGTCTTTCTCGCGCTGCGTATAGGTTTTTGTCCGATTCCGATTGACCAGTTCGGTATATGCCGGCACGAAAGTACGGCCCAAATCGCAGGAGAAATCAAAGATTTGCGCATCGGTCATTCCGGTTTTCTCGGGTGTCAATTTATCATAAAAAACACCACCGATACCACGCGTTTCGTTACGGTGTTTGATAAAAAAATAGCGATCGGCCCACGCTTTGAATTCCGGATAGAATGTCGGATGGTGCTTGTCGCACACATTTTTCATCATGTGGTGGAAGAATCGGGCATCTTCCTCCACAATATAATGCGGTGTCAAATCAATACCACCACCAAACCAACGCACCTGTTCGTTCAATTCAAAATAACGGATATTCATATGGATAATCGGCACCCACGGATTGTTCGGGTGAATGACGATCGATACGCCCGTAGCAAAAAAATCTTCTTCGTCCACGCCAAAGGATTTCTTGATAACTTCCGGCAACTTTCCGTGCACGGCTGAAAAATTGACGCCACCTTTTTCCAAAATATTTCCTTGTTGAATGATACGCGTACGCCCGCCACCGCCGCCTTCCCGCTCCCACAACTCCTCTTCAAATTTTGCCTGACCATCCAAAGCCTCCAATCCACGGCAGATTTCATCTTGGATGGTTTTATATGTTTCCGCTATTTTCTCCCTTGTTATCATGAATTACGTTAGTTTTTCAGCTAATTTCCGCACCTCGGTCCCAGCCGGTTGGCGATTATATAAAATCTGGTATACCATATGGCAGATAGGCATATCCAATTGATAGCGCTGTATGATATTCTGTATGCAGGCCGAGGCATAGTAACCTTCTGCCACCATGTTCATCTCCAATTGTGCCGATTGCACCGTGTAGCCCTTGCCTATCATATTGCCAAAAGTACGGTTGCGGCTAAATTGCGAATAAGCCGTCACCAACAAGTCACCCAAATAGGCAGAGGCGTTAATATCACGATTTTCTTCAGGATCTATCGCCAAAACGCAGGTTTCCATTTCCCGAATGGCGTTTGACACCAAAACAGCCTGAAAATTATCACCAAAACCCAATCCATGGCATATGCCGCCCGCCAACGCATAGATATTTTTCAATACTGCTCCATATTCTACACCAAAAACGTCTGAAGAAATAATGGTGTTGACATATCGGCTTTCCAACAGATGCCCCACTCGTTCAGCATGTCGGCTATCCTTACTTGCCAACGTCAGATACGATAGTTTCTCCAAGGATATTTCCTCGGCATGACAAGGTCCACCGATAACGACAATGTTTTCCACCGGAATATGATAGGTTTTCATCAGATATTCACCCACAATCAAATTATCCTCCGGAATAATCCCCTTGATAGCCGACACCACGATCTTGCCGTCAAAATCCGATGCTGTAATATGTTGCAACGCCATCTTCAAATAAGCCGACGGCGTATTGAGCACGACCACGTCTGATTTTGCAATTACTGCCTTTGCATCCAGCAACAAGTTTTCCGGTTTTACTTGTAATGCAATCGCACTTAGGTAATTGGGATTATGGCCATATGTTTTGATGTATTCCAAATCCTCTGCTCTGCGAATCCACCAAAACACCTCTTTATCCACCGTATTGTCGCCCAGCATTTTTATCATTGCCGTGGCCCAACTACCGCTACCGATGATTCCTACTTTCTGTTTGGGTTGTTCCATATTTCACTTCTTGTGCCAAGCCTGCAAATATAAGGATTTATAGTGGTCACACCCGAAGAATAATGAATAAAGACCCGAACAAACGTATCTAAATTTCACTTTTTCTGTCTGTTGACAACGAAAACGAAGAATTTCGTTGGGCAATATTTTCTGTTACTTTTGAAGACAAAAATAACGAAAAACCTTTGTCTTCTTTTAGGCAGCTTTGCCCCACGGCCCTATCCCTCACAAAGAAAATCTATATATAGATAGATGCCGTATTTCAGCTGACTGATAATTTTTGGAAAGATGAAATACAAAATCCACTTTCATAAAATATTCCGTAAATTTGTACTTTAATTTGAAGAACGTTCAAAATACACAGCTATAATGATTCATTTCTTTGTGAACTCTGCTAACGCCGTCTATGGTGTGCAAACCCAACAGGACTTATCGCAAGAAGATATTTCAAAACTCAACTGGCTTTTCGGAAATGCTAAAAAACTAGAGGAACAAACCCTCAACCACTGGTACGTAGGGCCACGTGCCGCGATGATTACACCCTGGAGCACCAATGCAGTCGAGATTACCCAAAACATGGGCATTGACGGCATTATCCGCATCGAGGAATTTCAACCTGTCCCTGCCGATTTCAGCGATTTCGATCCAATGATCTCGCAGAAATACAATGCGCTTACGCAAGACATGTATACAATTCACATCGCTCCGGAACCTATTTTGGAAATCGATGACATCGACGCCTATAATAAACAAGAAGGATTGGCCCTAAATCCCGAAGAAGTAGCGTACTTGAACAATCTGTCGGCCAAATTGGGCCGTAAATTGACTGATTCGGAGGTTTTCGCATTCTCCCAAGCCAATTCGGAACACTGTCGGCATAAGATCTTTAATGGCACATTCATCATTGATGGAGAAGAACAACCTACCTCCCTGTTCAAATTGATTAAAAAGACCTCTGAAACCCATCCTAACGAAATCGTTTCAGCCTATAAAGACAATGTGGCTTTTATCAAAGGACCTGTTGTAACGCAATTTGCACCAAAAACAGCTGATAAACCTGATTTTTACGAAGAGAAACTGTTTGAATCGGTATTATCCCTCAAAGCGGAAACACACAATTTCCCCACAACAGTGGAACCTTTCGCTGGCGCAGCTACAGGTTCTGGCGGTGAGATTCGCGACCGTTTGGCTGGCGGGCAGGGAGCCTTGCCATTGGCCGGCACGGCTGTTTATATGACTGCTTATTCTCGACTTGAAACTGGGGAACCAACAAACGACAGACCTTGGGAAAAGGGAATGGAAGAACGTCCATGGCTATACCAGACTCCGATGGACATTTTAATCAAAGCCTCTAATGGTGCTTCTGATTTTGGAAATAAATTTGGCCAGCCACTTATCGCGGGTTCGGTACTGACATTTGAGCATGAAGAAAGTGGCCGCAAACTTGGCTACGACAAGGTTATCATGCAAGCCGGAGGCGTAGGTTATGGAAAGGCTGACCAAGCAAAAAAACACACTCCTCAAAAAGGAGATAAAATCGTTATTCTGGGCGGTGAGAACTATCGTATCGGGATGGGTGGCGCTGCCGTGTCATCAGCCGATACCGGTGCGTTTGGCTCGGGCATCGAATTGAATGCCATCCAACGTTCGAATCCCGAAATGCAGAAACGGGCGGCCAATGCTATCCGCGCATTCGTTGAATCCGACAACAATCCCATCGTCTCCATCCACGACCACGGTGCAGGCGGACATCTAAACTGTCTTTCTGAACTGGTGGAAGAAACGGGAGGATTGATCGACATGGACAAACTACCTGTTGGCGATCCTACCCTTTCGGCCAAGGAAATCATCGGCAACGAATCACAAGAACGCATGGGCTTGGTGATTGCCGAAAATGATATCAATAGCTTGAAAAAAGTAGCCGATCGCGAGCGCGCACCGATGTACGCCGTGGGCAACGTGACAGGAGACCACCGTTTCACATTCCAATCACTATCCACCGGTGAAAAGCCGATGGATTATGATCTGGCAGATTTCTTCGGTTCGTCCCCCAAAACCATTATGAACGACCGCAAGATCCAACATACGTATGCCGATCTTAGTTACGATGTACAGCAAGTGCCTTTTTATCTCAATCAAGTATTGCAATTGGAAGCGGTAGCCTGCAAAGACTGGCTGACAAACAAGGTAGACCGTTGCGTGGGTGGTCGTGTAGCCAAACAGCAATGTACCGGCCCTTTGCAATTGCCGCTGAACAACGTAGGGGTCATGGCCTTGGACTATACATCGACCGAAGGTATCGCAACCACAGTAGGGCATTCGCCCTTAACCGCGTTGGTAGACCCTGTCGCCGGCTCACGCAATGCCGTGGCAGAAGCACTATCCAATCTTGTCTTTGCTCCTGTTAAAAATGGTTTGGCCGGTGTTTCCCTATCTGCCAACTGGATGTGGCCTTGCAACAACGAAGGCGAAGATGCACGTCTGTATGACGCAGTAAAAGGCTGTTCGGATTTTGCAATTGAGTTGGGCATCAATATCCCAACAGGTAAAGATTCGCTGTCAATGAAACAGAAATACCCGAATGGCAAAGATGTCATCGCTCCCGGAACACTGATTATCTCAGCCGCCGGAAACTGTACGGACATCAAGAAAGTCGTTGAACCGGTATTATCCAAACATGCGGGTTCCATCTATTACGTCAACCTATCCCAAGACAGGTTCAAGCTTGGCGGTTCATCCTTTGCACAAATCAATAACAAAATCGGCGCGGAAGTACCGACTGTTCAAGATGCTGCGTATTTCAAGAAAGCATTTAATGCTATCCAAGAAGCGATTCAGGCAGGATTGATTATTGCTGGCCACGATGTGGGTTCAGGTGGGCTAATCACCACATTATTGGAAATGACTTTTGCCGATGTAAATTTGGGAGCGAACTATGACTTATCTGCTCTGGGCGAATCGGATACGGTAAAAGCTTTGTTCAACGAGAACGTTGCAGTCGTGTTGCAAGCCCAAGACGACACAGCGTTAGAGAAAGCTTTAACAACCGCAGGTATCCATGCCGTAAAAATCGGGCAGGCTGTGGAAGGAACGGAGGTCTCTTTCAAAAACCAATCAGACAGCTTTACGTTCAACGTTGCCGACACCCGTGATACATGGTACAAAACATCTTTCCTATTGGATCGAAAACAATCTAAAAACGGTATGGCGCAAGAGCGGTTCAACAATTATAAAAACCAAGCCCTGCGGTTTACATTTCCGGCGCATTTCGATGGGAGAAAACCTCTTCGCAGTGAAAAACGTCCGAAAGCAGCCATTATCCGTGAAAAAGGTTCCAATTCCGAACGGGAAATGGCGAATGCCATGTATTTGGCGGGATTTGACGTGAAAGACGTACATATGACCGACCTGATTACAGGACGCGAAACGCTGGAAGACATCCAGTTTATTGGTACTGTAGGCGGTTTCTCCAATTCAGACGTTTTAGGTTCAGCCAAAGGCTGGGCCGGAGCATTTCTCTACAACGAAAAAGCTAAACAAGCCTTGGAAAAATTCTTTGCTCGGCCCGACACCTTATCTGTAGGCATCTGTAACGGTTGCCAACTGTTCATGGAATTGGAACTCATCAATCCCGACCATGAGGTCCATGGCAAAATGCTCCACAACACATCACAGAAACACGAGTCCAACTTTGTATCGGTGACGATTCAAGAGAACAACTCCATCATGTTAGGTTCATTGGCAGGCACGACATTAGGTGTTTGGATTTCGCACGGTGAAGGTAAATTCAACTTACCGAAAGAAGAAACAGCTTACCATATCGTTGCCAAATACGCTTACGAACAATATCCACACAATCCTAACGGATCGGACTACAATACCGCAATGATGGTTGATAAAACCGGCCGTCACTTAGTAACCATGCCCCACATTGAACGCTCGATATTCCAATGGAATTGGGCTCATTATCCGGCAGGGAGACAAGATGAAGTATCCCCTTGGCTAGAGGCTTTTGTCAATGCGAGAAAGTGGTGTGAGGACAATCAGTAAGATTTGTAAAGAAGGCGCGTATGGAAAACTTCATCTTTGTTAATTTGATAAAGGTGACGCTTGTTTTAGATTTCTTTCAAAGAAATAGCCCCCGCAAAATCGCGGGGGCTATCCTCACCTTAAAACCAACACTCACCTATCATTTTATTTTACATCGATCAATCTTTTGGCGATGATCGCTTCTTCTTTTTTCCCTACGGTAACAGTTAACACACCATCTGCATACGTTGCATCAATGTTATTATAATCTACTGTTTCAGGCAAGGAGAAAGAACGTGTAAAAGACGTGTAGCTAAACTCTCGTTTGCTGTACAATTTTTCTTCCACTTCGCTCTCTTCTTGTTTCTCTACCGAAATCGTAATCAAGTTTTTGTCCACATTGATTTTGAAGTCTGATTTCTGCAATCCCGGAGCAGCCAACTCGATTTTATACGCCTCTTGGGTTTCCGCAATATTGACCGCCGGAACACGTGTTATTAAACGATCGGAAATAAACGAATCGTTAAAAAGATTGTCGAAAATGCTGTTTACATAAGGGTTAACAACATCTGAGTTCACTGTTTTTCCTGGAAATTTAATTAATGCCATGTTTATGTCCTCCTATTATTTTTTCTAATATCTTGTATCCTCATTTTAACAAATGTTATACCGAAGGATTAAAACCACAAAAACAAGACATTTTGTCTGATAAACCTCGATAGATAGTGACTTTTTGTCAATAAAAAGCTAACTGAATGCATGAAGGATGAATTACATACATATGTTTTCCTTTAAAAAGTATGTTTTTTATTTATTACTTTTTAGAAAAGCAATATAAAAAACTCATCAAAGAAGCTCATAGTGTAACCAATCTATTTTTTATAATGCAGGGAAACTTGGGAATAAGCCGTATCCGTACCGAAAGGGGGTGTTGTTTTTTTAATAGAAACAAAAATTTCATCTACAAAAAGATAGCATGTCCGTATATCTACCAAAATATCCCGGGCAGCAGATTCCAAAAGTTTGCGCTTGGGGCGCATCACCTTTACAAGGATACCATACAGATCTGCATAATTCAGGGTATTGTGCAAATCTTCTGCATCAGGATTCTCAAAGGGAAACCGCACGCTCACATCCACATAAAATTCATTGCCCAAGAGCTGTTCCTCCTCATAATACCCAATCGGCGAGAAAAAGCGTACATCCTTTAAAGACACTTCCTGCATGATATTGCCCATACAACAAACTTAGGAAAAAAGTAAAAAATCACCCAATAAATCTGTATTATTACCTGTCCAAAATTAAAAACATCATGTTCGTAAAAACAGCAATCAGTATTATTTCGTTCATCAGCACAACTTCCATATTATGCGAAGCGCAAACCAAATTCCAACCCGAGGACACCGAGTTTTACAATCCCAAACCCCGTGTGATCACCGTTCAGAACCATATTCCGAGTGATGCCATTATATTGTTTAATGGCAAAGATTTGGCACAATGGGAAAGCAGCAATTCAAAAGGAGGGGTCGCTACATGGACTGTTCACGATGGTGTGCTCACTGTAAAACCTTCGTCAGGAGGTATCCAAACCAAACAAACATTTGAAGATTTTCAACTGCATTTGGAATGGAGAAGCCCGGAAATCCTCAAAGGCAAGGGGCAAGGACGTGGAAATAGCGGTGTATTCCTACAAGGGCTATACGAAATACAGATTTTGGACAACAATGACAACCCGACCTACGTAAACGGACAAGCTGGGAGCTTGTACAAGCAACGTCCACCTTTAGTAGAGGTTAGATCCAACGAAGATCAATGGCACGTTTACGACATCATCTACAAAGCACCCCGGTTCAACAGCGATGGCATGTTGCTTTCCAAAGGCACAGTGACGGTGTTGCACAATGGCGTACTGGTCCAAAACAATACCATCATCGAAGGAACGACCGAATACATCGGCCTACCTAAGATGCAAGCACACGGGCCAGGGCCTATTGCCCTTCAAGACCATGGGGATTTGGTGAGTTTTAGAAATATCTGGATCCGTCCATTGTAACTTTATGGGATAGCCAACAAGATCCCGTTTTAGTTTCGCACTCATTTTTCTAACTTAGTCCTCTCAATTGATAAAAATGAAAAGGATACTGATATTATTTCTGTTGGGCGTTTCCTTCGCTTATGGACAACGCAATTTTAATATCGACGAAACCGTTTTTGGTCCTCGTCAATATGCTCCTCAAAACCTCGTAGCCCCACAATGGATACCGAATAATGAGGGCTTCTCGTATGTGGATCCCACATACCAACGCCTCCTGGAACGAGAAGCCAAATCCAATTGGACGGAAAAGGAACTCGTGCAAACCAATACGCTTCAGGAAGCCTTAAAGAAAGCCCTGCCTTCCACAGAAGAAATCAAGCTTCCCTATTTTCCTTACGATTATCAATGGAAGGATCAAAACACCCTTTCTCTTGGCATCAGCACAAAAGAATGGAAATACTTTGTGGATTACAATATATCCAATGGTGAAGCTTTCGTAAAAAACCGTGTCTCCGCAACCGCAACAAATATTGAGCCTACAACGGATTTTTCACAGATTGCTTATCTGGAAGGCAACAATATTTCGCTAATAGACAAAAGCGGAAATATCACCAAGGTAACGACGGACACCATAGGTGGCATCGTCAACGGAAGCGATTATACCCACCGACAGGAGTTCGGGATTAACAAAGGCATGTGGTGGAGTCCGGATAACAGCAAATTGCTATATTACCGAAAAGACGAAACCATGGTCACGCCCTATCCTTTAATCCAATGGAACGAACGTGTCGCTTCGGTCAAAAACATTCGTTATCCGATGGCCGGTATGAAAAGCGAAGAAGTCACCTTAGTCGTTTACGACAACAAGACCGGTAATAAGACAACCCTGCAAACCGGAGAGCCAAAAGAGCAGTATTTAACAATATGCACCTGGGATCCTTCTGGTGAATTCATTTATGTCGGCATATTGAATCGCGGGCAAAACCACCTTCGGCTAAACAAATACAATGCCTCCACAGGAGCCTTTGTGCAAACCTTGTTTGAAGAACAATCATCCACATGGGTAGAACCACTTCATGCTTTGATTTTTCTTCCCAACAAGCCCGACCAATTCCTCTACCAAACCGACAAAGATGGATACAATCAGCTTTATCTTTACCAGACAGATGGCAAGCTCATCAAAAACTTAAGCCATCAGGATGTCATTGTCAACGATGTTCTGGGTTTCAACAGCAAAGGCGACCGCTTGACATATATCGGCATAACCAACAATGGTTTGGACAGGCAACTGTTCGAGGTAGAGATTCCATCGGGCAAAACAAAAATGCTGACCCAAGAACCAGGTATGCATAGTGCTTCGGTGAGCACGTCCGGTAAATTCATCCTTGACCAATACTCTAATTTAACCACACCCAATACAATTAATGTGTTAAGCACAAACGGCAAACTTGCACAAAACATCCTGACAGCGGAAAACCCCTTTATCGGAAAAATCAACCTACCCACCATCGAACCTGTCACATTACGATCAGCTGACGGTACGACCATATTAAATGGAAGGATTATTTACCCTGTTGGCTTCGATCCAGCGAAAAAATACCCGGTGATGGTCTATCTGTACGGCGGGTCACATGCGCAATTGGTGCAAAACCGTTGGCTATATGGCACAGGTTACTTCGATTTATACATGGCGCAACAGGGCTACGTAGTCTTCACCATGGACAATCGTGGATCGGATGCCAGAGGACGGGATTTCACCCGGGTGACACACGGCCAACTCGGACAAGCAGAAATGGCCGATCAGCTCAAAGGAATCGAGTTTTTGAAATCAAAACCCTTTGTCGACCAGGAACGTATGGGTATTTTCGGATGGAGCTTTGGCGGTTTTATGACCACTTCGTTTATGGTGCATCATCCGGAAATCTTCCACACAGCCGTTGCCGGAGGCCCGGTTATGGACTGGAAATACTATGAAATCATGTATGGCGAAAGGTATATGGATACTCCCCAAGAAAATACAGAGGGATACAAATTGACTTCTTTGGTAAATAAAGCTGATCGATTGAAAGGGAATCTATTGATCATCCACGGTGCGCAAGACCCCGTTGTGGTGCAACAACATAGCATGGACTTTGTCGAAGCGTGTATTAAAGCCGGGAAACAAGTTGATTATTTCCTATACCCCAGCCACGAACACAATGTGATGGGAAAAGACCGCATCCATATGTACGAAAAAATAGCACGGTATTTTGATCTGCATTTGAAAAAGTAGAGGCGTAAAATTTTACGCCTCTACCCCTCTTTAAATATGTAATCTAAACCGTTTCCGTCTCCTTGGCATAACTGTCGTTATGCACATTTGCCACCGCACGTCCAGACGGATCGTTCAGGTTTTGGAAAGAAACATCCCAAGCCAATGCCTCCGGCGTACTACACGCCACAGATTTCACTGAAGGAACGGTCTGTGCCGCCGCTTCCGAGGGAAAATGCGATTCAAATATGGTTCTGTAATAAAATTCCTCTTTGTTTTTAGGTGTATTGAGCGGGAAACGTACAGCTGCCAAGGCAAATTCTTCATCTGTTACTTTGCTTTCTGCCTGCGCTTTTAAGGTATCGATCCAGCTATAGCCTACCCCATCCGAAAACTGTTCTTTCTGGCGCCAAGCGATGCTTTCCGGTAAATAGTCCTCAAAAGCCTTGCGCACCACCCATTTTTCCATCCGGCCGTCTTTAATCATTTTATCGGCTGGGTTCAAGGTCATAGCCACGTCCATAAATTCTTTATCCAAGAAAGGCACACGGCCTTCTACGCCCCAAGCAGCCAAAGATTTGTTGGCACGCAAGCAATCATACAAATATAGTTTTTTCAGTTTCCGCACAGTTTCTTCGTGGAATTCCTGTGGATTTGGGGCTTTGTGAAAATATAAATAGCCACCAAACAGTTCGTCAGAGCCCTCTCCCGACAGTACCATCTTGATTCCCATGGACTTGATCACACGTGCCAAAAGATACATCGGTGTCGATGCCCGGACAGTCGTCACGTCATAGGTTTCCAAATGATAAATCACATCACGGATAGCATCCAGTCCTTCTTGGATCGTGAAATTGATTTCGTGATGAATCGTACCGATATGCTCGGCTGCTTTCTGTGCGGCAATCAGGTCTGGCGCACCTTTCAGACCTACGGCAAAAGAATGCAATTGCGGGTACCAAGCCTCTTCTTTCCCGCCGGTTTCTATGCGTCTTGAAGCAAATTTTTTCGTAATTGCGGCAATAACAGACGAATCCAATCCCCCTGACAGCAATACACCGTAAGGCACATCCGACATTAATTGGCGTTGCACGGCATCTTCCAATGCTTGGCGCAGTTTTGTCAAATCGGTTTCGTTATCTTTCACCGTTTCGTAGGTTTCCCAATCACGTTTATACCACCGTATAGGCGTTGTGCTTTCTGCGCTACTCCAATAATGGCCCGGAGGAAACTGATCTATTTCCACGCAGAAGCCTTCCAACGATTTTAATTCCGAAGCCACAAAAATTTGCCCTTCTTCATCTTTACCGTAATATAGTGGAATGATGCCCATATGATCCCGCGCCACCAAAAATGAGTTGTCCCGCGAATCATAAAGCGCAAAGCCAAAAATCCCGTTCAGTTCTTCTATAAAGGCAGGACCTTTTTCTAAGTACAGAGCTAAGATCACCTCCGAATCAGATTGCGTCGCAAAATGATAATGAGGCAAAGAATTTCGCAATTGTTGGTGATTATAGATCTCGCCATTCACGGCCAAAACCACTTTTCCATCTGGGCTGTAGAGGGGCTGGCTTCCCGATTTTGGATCGACAATAGCCAATCGCTCGTGTGCCAAAATAGCTTTTTCACCCGTAAAAATCCCCGACCAATCCGGGCCGCGATGCCGAATGCGCTTGGACATTTCCAACACCTGAGCCCTCAATCCTTCCGAAGAGGGTTGCTTTAATTCAAAAGCACCAACAATTCCACACATAAATTCAATTTTTATTAACGATTTCTATACTTTGTTATAATGATGACACAAAGAAAAGCAAATAAAAATTAAATTCATAATATTTTTTAATTTTTGTTAAAAATAAAATAATAAAAACACATATATGTTGATGATTTTTCAACGATATAAATGTTTTAATAAAATTTCATGTAAAAATTTACTATAAAATATTTTTTGAAAAACAAAACAGATATTGTAACCTTGTTATATTAAAACTGTCAAACTTGGGTTTCTGGCTTTATTGGAAACCGCAAAATAAGAAGAAATCAATCCCTTTTCAACAATAGTCGCAGGTGCATTATCGAGCTTTCCTATACCTTGAAAACGAAGCCCCACAGAAGCATCGATCCAACAACAAAGACCTGGATCGTTACCCATCAATGAGTCCTTCATGCTTCCAAAATCTCCGTAACTCCCAAAATCTGACACTCTCTAAATAACCCCATGCAACGACCCACCCTTTGCGCCTAACCGATCAACGTGGCGTTCCACAGCTTCATCTTTAATTAATGCGGGGGCATGATGGGGTTTATTGCGGGCATCGATAATGACTGGCCCCCAGCATCCCCAATGTTTGAAAGCAGTAAAGCTGTCTATGCCGTAAATATCATGCGAAGGGTTGCTTCGCGTAAACGTTACCCACACAAAATTATTAGCATTTTCGGCCACAAACCCCGCATCGTCGGCGAGTACGATAAGCTGCACACCTGTCCAATCCTGCGCTTTGGCTTCTTCGCACCATTGTGCAATGGCCCTACCCTCCTCTTCGTAGTTTGTAAAATCCTTTCCATCCACAATCAAAACACCGGGCAAGGCCATTTTAGCGTGCTGAAATGGTCGGGGCAAATCAAGTGTCGTCGGAATTTCAGTAGCCAATTCCCGTTTTTTATCGCCCACTGCTGCAAAGGTTACTTTTGAACCGGCATTCAGTCCATCACCCGAATAATCCAACGTGTCTATCGTTGTATTGGTTAGAAAATGCAAATCACGCGACAAGTCGATGCGTTCCAACATGTGCTTGAAAAAGCCCGGAACATCGTGAATATCCATTCGTGGATTATCTTCGTGCGCAGCAATAAACAGGTATTTCGCCAAACTCAATTGATTTGTACCTAAAATTTGGTTAGCAATGGTCAGTACCTCCTGTGGTCGTTCGACTTTTTGGTAAGGTGTATATCGCTCACTACCGATGGCAAACAAAAGTGGATGCACACCGGCCGCATCAACGGCATGAACGGCGTGCAAACCATTTATCTGTTGCGGGATGGCTTTGCCGGTAATTTCGTGGATCAGCGCACCAAAGCTGGTGTCTTCCTGCGGTGGTCGCCCTACAACAGTAAACGACCAAATCGGGTTCGGACGGTGGTAGACTTTATGCACCTTCATCAACGGAAACGGATGCACTAAGCTATAATAGCCGATATGATCACCAAATGGCCCTTCTGGTTTATTTTCATTCGGATACACCGTTCCGGTAATCACGAAATCGGCATCCGCCGAGATGCAAAAGCCTTCATCATCGTAAAAATAGCGAAAACGTCGATTGCCTAATGCGCCTGCAAACACCGTTTCGGAGAGTCCTTCTGGCAAAGGCATTACGGCCGAAAGAGGATGGGAAGGCGGCCCGCCTACAAAAACGGAAACCTTCAGCGGTCGACCGAGGGCATTCGCTTTGGTTTGGTGCACACCAATGCCTCTATGCAATTGATAATGCAGCCCTATCTCTTGATCCGGAATATATTCATTACCAGAGAGTTGTATGCGGTACATACCCAAATTGGCCTGCATAATTCCCGGTTTGGTTATGTCTTCTGTATATACCTGTGGCATCGTCACGAATGCACCTCCATCCATTGGCCAGTTGACAATTTGCGGTAATTCAGAGATAGTCGTTTGGCCGTACAGGATAGGTGCTCCTGCCCGCTTTTTCCAAGGCAAAGCTCCAAGAGCCACCATTGAAGAGCCAACGTAATCAAACGGTCTCTTCAACACCGCCATAGGATTCATCTTCACATCTACTAGCTTTTTGACATGCTCCAACGTATCGCGGAACATGAATTTTGAACGCTCCAACGTACCAAAAAGATTGGAAACAGCCGGAAAACGTGAACCCTTGATATTTTCAAAGTAAAGTGCCGGCCCCTCCACATCAAACACCCGCATATGTATGGCGGCCATCTCTAAGTACGGATCCACCTCTTCCTTGATTCTAATCAAATGGCCATGCTTTTCCAAATCGTGCACGCAGGCCGCCAGACTTTTGTATCCCATCTTATGTTTATTCAGTAATGTATATACAAAAATAAGAGAATTGCCGGGCTTTAAAAGGAATTACGCTGACTTAGTTGATTAACCTCGTCATCAAAGGCTGGATATAAATATCCCTCCCTGCTTTTTCAACAACAGGGAGGGAAACTATTTTTAATACAAGTACCTTCTACGCCAGGTTCCGACCTGCATTCACCACGCCATATACTGTCCGAGCCACCAATTTTTTGTAGATCGCCTCCTGTTCTTCGGAAAGATCCTTGTTCAGAATTGTCCGAATAGCATAATGCTGGATGATCAACAAGGGAAGCACAATCTCCTCGCGTGCCAATATAGAGGCCCTATCAATCGGATAATCCTCCATCAGATAGCTTGTGTTGCTCAGTTTCAGAATATATTTCTTCGTCAATTCAAATTCATTGCGCAACATGGTCCAAAACTCACCGAATGTCTCATCTTTTTGCATATAAGCAGTAATATCAAAATTAGACTTTGTCATGGACATCATGCAATTATCAATGATCGTTTTAAACATGCCTGAACGCTCGTACAAATTGCGCACATAAGACCACAGATTATTTTCTTCTGCCCACTGCAACGCCGTTCCTACACCGTAGAATCCCGGAATATTTTGTTTCAACTGGCTCCATGCCGTTACAAAACTAATCGCTCTCAGATCCTCCAAACGCAATTCCCTACCTGCATTTCGCTTCACAGGCCTACTGCTGATATTAACTGCGGAAAGTTCTTTAAGCGGACTCAAGGTTTCCAAATATGTCAAAAACAGCGGGTGCTTACGCAATGCCATAAATTTCTGATGGCTTTCATGCGCCATCTGATCGATTATATCCTTTTGCTTGGCTGTCAACGTATCCCCTTCACGTTGGTTCAGCTCTGAAACCATCCCTGCTTGTATGAGTTGCTCAATATTATATTGCGCCGTTTCCAACGAACCGTATTGGCTACTGATCGTCTGCCCTTGAATGGTCAACTGGATATGCTCATTGGCAATTTCTTTTCCCATTGAAGCATAAAACTTTTGTGTTTTCCCCCCCCCTCTTGCAGGAGGTCCGCCGCGTCCGTCAAAAAACACAAGATCCACATCGTATTCCCTAGCAATAGCTGTAAGCTCTATTTTAGCTTTATAGATCGACCAGTTCGCCATTAAATAACCGCCATCTTTTGTACTATCCGAAAAGCCAAGCATGATCGTCTGCTTATTTCCTCTTCGCTTAATATGCTGTGCGTATTCTTTATGCGTATATAGGCTTCTCATGACATCAGCTGCCCTCGATAAATCATCCACAGTTTCAAACAGCGGGACAAAATCAATAGTCAAGCTGTCTTTCTTCCAACCCGACCACAAGAACAGCTGCATCAAGCCCAATATATCCGATGCCTGTTGACAATTGCTGATGATAAAGCGTTGCGCAGCCCGCTCACTTCCCGACCGTTGAATACTTTTTATCAAATCAATCACCTGCAACGTATCGATAACAAGTTTATCTGCTTTTTTATCATACGACAAAGAAAGCTCCGAGAAGGGGATTGCCTTTTGCTTGGCACCTTCCGACGCCATCGTTTTGGCAAGATCTACGTTCGTTTCGGGATATTTTTCGACCAGGTAATCAAATGTTTTACGCAATATGCTGCTGTCCTGACGAATATCCAATGTCGTAAAATAACACCCGAAAGTAATTACCTTTCTAATCAGATCGTCTACCAGCTCTACGAAAAGACCATCATGATTTTGTTGTAAAACATCCTTTATGCCATTCAAGTTTTCCAATATAACTGCCGTATCGTCCGTTGGGTTCTCCTTGGGATTGAAACTGTTCTCATAAAATAAATCCTGAAGCACTTCCAAATATTTTTCCGTTCCACGGAAAGTGATCCGGCGTTTCACCACACGAAAATCGCGGTAGTAACATCTAAACAAGATGGTACGCAACATAGTGGCTACTTTTTTAGTGCTTTCTGCGGTGACATTTGGATTGCCATCACGATCACCTCCCGGCCAAAAGCCCAACTCAATCAACTGCTTCATTTCCTCAATAGGTACTTCCAGTTCGCTATCTATCTTAGACTGTATCTCTGAAGCCACTTTATAGAAAACATTTTCCAGGAACCAAGCCAAACTTGCCGCTTCATCCACTGGAGTAGGCTTTTCCTTATTGATAAAGGGTGTTTTACCCAACTGTTGCAACAAGGATTGGATATTGGCGACATCGTTCTCTTTCAACGCGTCAATCAAATCAGTAATAATAGCCAATACCGGTCCCGGATAAAATTGGGTAGGGTGAGCCGTCAACACCAGCCTGACAGAAAAATTATGCAGTTTATCTACCAATTTTTTCTTCAACTCTGGATTATCCTGTGCACGCTGAAACAACGTCTGCAAAAGGCCGGTTTCTTCCGTCTTTCCAATCGTCTGAAAAGCAGAGTCCTCCACTGCGTCAAAAAGGACGACTTGACGCTCAATATATTGAACAATCCTAAAAAGAAAATCAATACGATCTTTTTCCTGGACATACTGCTCATACTGTCCAAAGAAACTATCGATGATATCTTCGGGAGCAAGATGCTCCTCTATGCCCTTTTCACAATGTGTGGTAAAAAACGGGAGTATGGTACCCGTGTGCTTCACCCGCCGGAAAGGCAGTGTCAGAAACAAGCTTTTGTACAAATCAAAGCGCGTTAATACCTCATTGTGAAATGCAGATTTTTTTTGACTTACTTTCATGCTTTTAATTAAGGAAACTTTTGTTTAAAGTACCAAATACATACGAACCGCCTAAATTATACAAAAAACCTATTAAAACAAAAGATTAAATACAATAGGAGTAATATTTAAAGCTATTTTTTTAATAAAATTCAAAAAAAAGAGGTTTTTTTTGAATATATACGCAAGCTGTAAAACAAGATGGGTGAAGTATAGCCCGGGCGTTAAAATCAAAGAACATCAACCTGTAATCAGGTATTTGGCTCTTAAATTTTGCCTATATTTGCCGCAGTAGACAACGTATAATGAACAAGACCAAGGAGATTAGCAACTTCTTTTTCAGCCAATATTTTTCAGAAGGCTTAAAAATTACTTTCGGATGTATTGTTCCGGTGGTTATTTGCGCCTATTTCGGGAAATTTGAAATAGGCATGCTCATCTCATTAGGCGCCCTATTGGTCGGTTTGTCGGATACTCCCGGTGCGCCTTCACATCGCCGGTTGGGCATGTTATCTACAGCAGTATTATGCATGCTCACATACATTGTCATCGTACACGTCAACTTTTCTGTTACCCTCACGACAATCAGCATAGCTCTTTTGAGTTTCATGTTCGCCATGTTCGCCGTCTTTAATTCGCGGGCTGCCACCGTCGGTTCCATGTGTACGTTGATGATGCTATTCAATGTGCACGAAGACCTTGTAGCCACAAATGTTTGGCTAGATCTGTTGTACATGGCCATTGGTGGCGCTTGGTATATGATCATCAGTATGTCAATGATTCAAATCCGGCCTTATCGCATTGCGCAACAAGAGCTGTCCGAATCCATCCGGCAAGTAGCCGATTATATACGGCTGAAAGCGAATTTTTACAACCCGAAAACAGATTTTGATGAAAATTACCTCAAGCTGGTTGAAAAACAAATCGAGGTGAATACACATCAGGAACGCCTACGAGACATCCTGTTTCAGAGCAAACGCTCCATCAAGGACACCACAAAAATAGGTCGTTTATTAACGCTGATCTTCACCGACATCATTGACCTTTTCGAACATAGCATGGCTACACAATATGATTATAATGCTATCCGAGACACTTACGCGAAAACAGGAATTCTCCCAAAATTTAAGCTTGTACTGATCAAGATATCCAACGACATGGACAATATGGCGTATGCACTTAACGCCAACCAAATGCCCAAGCCTTTATATAGATTTGAGAACGATATTAACGAGCTAAAGAGTGCCACAGACGAAATCGAGCGATCGGGCCTCAATACCATACCTCTCAAAAAGCTCATTATTAATATCCGAACCATCATCCGCTATCTAGAAAACATCTATAGCTACGGGTCATCCAAGATTTCCGAAATCCCCAAGGAAGAAATCGATTCGGCCTCTCAGTTTATCACAAAAGACCAAATAGACTGGAAAAAGTTCAGGGACAACCTCAGTTTAAAGTCGTCAGTATTCCGTCATGCACTGAGAATGTCTGTCGTCCTGTCCATGACCTACCTGACACTGAGTGTCATCGAGTTTAATCCCAAAGGAATATATTGGACGCTCTTGACCATCATGGTGATCCTCAAGCCGGGATTTGCACTCAGCCAGGAACGCAATGTGCAGCGGCTTATCGGTACAGTTGTTGGGGGTATTATCGGTGCAATCGTTCTGATGACCATCCAAGATGAAACCGTTAAATTCGTCTTGTTAATCTTCTTTTTCTTAACGGCTTACAGCCTGTTCCGCGTCAATTATATTGCTTCTGTGGTTTTCATGACACCTTATGTCTTGATTTTACTGAGTTTCAACGGCATGAACAGTTTCGAGATGGCCAAAGAACGAGTATTTGACACGCTGTTGGGCGGGGCGATTGCTTTTTTATCCAGCTACGTGCTTTTCCCTAACTGGGAAAGTTCACAATTTATGCACAATATGCGCAGTCTATTGATCGCTAATTATAAGTATATGGCAAAAGCACTTCCGTTATTGAATGGACAAGATTTGACCATTACCGAATATAAACTTGCAAGAAAGGAAGTATATATTGCATCGGCCAATATGACCTCTACCTTTCAACGGATGCTATCCGAACCCAAATGGCAACAAAAGCATACCAAGGAAATCAACAGGTTCGTCATTCTGAGCCATATCTTTTCTTCCTATGCGGCCACTTTTCTCGTGCAAGTGCAGCAGGCTGACAACGAAGTCTATCATAAAGAACATGTCAAACTGCTCCGCAAAATATTAATCGAGATGGAGAAAGCAATTTCCCTACTCCCCGAAGAGGTCGATGATGTCCCATTTTCACCGTCAAACCAATATCCCTCCCTAAGAGAATCGGGCGACAATGAAGAAGAAGACAGTAAATTAATTACAGAGCAGTTACAGTTTTTGAGCAAAATTTCTGGAGATTTATACAAAGTAACCCAAGAAGCTGTAAACACCTCGGAAGAAACGCAACGGCCGATGGAAACAGCATAAAAGTTAAGACATGAATGACTACTTTGATGTATTGATAATAGGAGGTGGACCCATAGGTCTCGCTTGTGGCATAGAGGTCCAACAATCAGGTTTAAGCCATGTTATCCTCGAAAAAGGATGTTTGGTGAATTCCCTGTACAACTACCCGATTAATATGACCTTCTTCTCATCGTCGGAACGGCTGGAAATTGGCAATACCCCTTTCGTCACGACCCTACCTAAACCCAAACGGGCAGAGGCATTGGAGTACTATCGGCGCATCGACCAAAAATTCAGACTAAACACCCGTCTTTTTGAGGAAGTCGTTTCAGTCGATAAGGAAGATGATGTCTTTGTGGTCAGTAGCAATAAGCAAAAATATACCGCAAAACATGTGATTGTAGCAACCGGATTTTACGACATTCCTATGTACCTTAACATACCCGGCGAAGAACTTCCGAAGGTAACACATTATTACAAAGACCCTCACTTTTATGCCAACCAGCATGTCGTGGTCGTTGGTGCGAGCAATTCTTCTATAGATGCTGCTTTGGAAACCTATAGAAAGGGAGCTAAAGTTACCCTTGTCATCCGCGCAAACGAAATCAGCCCAAGAGTAAAATATTGGGTAAAACCCGATATTGAAAACCGCATTGCCTGTGGTGAGATTGACGTGTACTATCAAAGCGAATTGAAAGAAATACAGGAACACAGTGTGATCATTCGGACGAGAGACGGTGAAGTAGAGCTTCCTAATGACTTTGTCTTGGCGTTAACCGGCTATCGGCCTAACTTTGAATTTCTACACAAAATTGGTGTCCACATCCCAAATGAGGCACCCATGATACCTGCACATAACCCGGAGACGATGGAAACAAATGTCAAGAATCTGTATTTGGCAGGTGTGGTGTGTGGTGGATTAAATACCCACTTATGGTTTATCGAAAATTCGCGGGTCCATGCAACGATAATCGTACAGAATATTCTTGCCAAAAATTCCTAAGGGCGTAACCCTCTTAAGAAAATAGCAACCATCTTCTTCTGTTGAACCAATATCTTATCGAATTCCTCATGTGAAGGGAATAGACAATCGTTGGTGTCCTTTCCCAACATCCCTGTCCGCATGCCGACCAACGCAAACAATAGTAACTCTGCAGTTTCGTGAAGATTTTCGATTTGCAGCTCTCCTTTGTCAACTCCTATTTTCAATATTCTCGCAAACTGATCTTTGATCTTACCGAAAAAAGGGCCTAAATTTTTGCTTAATTCACCCGGATTCTGCACGAAAAGCGATGTGGAATATTCAAATAGGTTATAGTTTTCCTTTAAGATTCCCATACGGCTTTCAATCGCAAACATAATTGCTTTTTCTACGCTTTTTGTCTTTTCCAGATAACGGTCGACCTTATACACCATTTCATTAATCACATATTCCATAACCGCCGTATAGAGGCTGTGCTTATCGGGAAAATAGTAATATAAAAGAGCCTTCGAAAAGGACAAGTCCTTGGCGATCTCAGCCATGGTTGTCTTCGCCATGCCAAAATGGGCAAATCTTCTCTTGGCTACTTCCAAAATCTTTGCTCTCTTTATATCAACATTCTTGGACATGTTTTCTTTAATGATTGCGCTTTGTGCTATCTTTACAGCAATTAATGATTTAAAGTTAATTCTTTTTTTGAACATTTAAAAGAATTGGTCAATATAAAATGACACAGGACATCCAAGACAATATATCCCTCAAACCTTTTAACACTTTTGGTGTAGAGGCACTTGCCAAATCGTTTATCCGAATAGAGGATGAAATTACATTGAAAGCACTGTCTGATCAAGGTTTTTTCAACAAACCGTTTTTTGTTCTTGGCGGGGGCAGCAATGTACTGTTCACAAAAGACTACAATGGTCTTATCGTCCAAATAGCGATCAAGGGTATTTCCCATTTTATTGAGGGTAATTACATCTACATCACTGCGAAGGGTGGTGAGATTTGGAATGAGCTTGTCTGGTACTGCGTCAACAGGGGTTTTGCCGGAGTAGAAAACATGGCGCTTATTCCTGGAACTGTAGGAGCTTCTCCTGTACAGAATATCGGGGCCTATGGAGCTGAACTCATGGATATTTTTTATTCCTGTCGTGCATTTGATACTTTAACGGGGGAGTTTCGAACATTTCAGAACATTGATTGTGAATTTACTTATAGGGACAGTATTTTCAAATCTCGACACAAAGGACGTTATATCATCACATCGGTGACCTATAAGCTATCCATACATCAACAAGTCAATACCTCATACGGCGCCATCAATTCAGAATTGCAGAAAAGAGGAATTACCCACCCGACTATCAGGGATATTGCCGAAGTCGTATCGCATATCCGTGTAGAGAAACTCCCTGATCCGTCTACCATAGGCAACGCCGGAAGTTTTTTCAAGAATCCGATCATTCCACAAACACAATTTGATATGTTGCAACGCCAATTTCCCGACATTGTTTTTTACCCTATAGGTGAAGGAAAAGTCAAGTTGGCAGCGGGCTGGTTAATAGAAGCGTGTGGCTGGAAGGGGAAAGTGGATGGACGGGTAGCGATATGGAAAAATCAGGCTTTGGTGCTTACGAACTTCGGCAACGCAAAGGGTCGAGAGATTTTTGACACATCGTCCAAAATAGTGAACGATGTACAGGAAAAGTTTGGAATACAGCTCGAGCGTGAGGTGAACGTCCTGTAAAAAGTTTTCCACATTTGTCGAAAGACCGTGTTAAAAAGGATACTGCAAACCTATCCCATTGATAATTAAAGGATTGTTTCCACCTAGATTATGTCCTTTTAACGCAATGTTTATTATTTTTTAATATTAAAACCCACCTGATTCGGAAAGTTTAGCACGGCATTTGTGTAATTATGTACACAACAGTATTCCATTTAGGTGGAATACACCCTTAAATACTAATAGAATAGGGGATTCTTTTAGTGCATTGTGAAAAACTTTTAATCCAATCTAGTATGAACAAGTTAGAATTCAATGCTTTAGTAATCCAACAATCCGATTCGCTAAAGAACTATGCGAAAAATTTCACTAGAGACCAGGATGATGCAAATGATTTGGTCCAGGACACGCTTCTAAAAGCCATTACTTATTTCCAAAACTTTAGAAAAGGCACGAACTTAAGGGGATGGCTGTACACCATCATGAAAAACACCTTTATTAACAATTATCGCCGAGTGGTGAAGACTAATTCCTTTATTACGCAAGAGGAAGAGATCACCAGCGCTAATCTGATGGTATCGGCAACCAGCAACCAAGGCGAAAATAAGTTTGTGATGGACGACATCAATCAAGCTCTTTCTAGCCTTTCAGAAGAATATTACGTCCCTTTTACCATGTATTTCGAAGGATATAAATACCACGAAATATCCGATCATCTGAAAATACCAATCGGAACGGTTAAAACACGGATTCATGTGGCTCGGAAGGCAATGAAAAAAACACTCAATGCATACAAATTTGGAGATTAATCCGGTATCTTTGGGAAGTGGAAAACTCAGATCAGCTTCCTTTATTCACAAGATCGCAGTTAGCACTGCGCAATGGTCAGGACAAACCTGAAATATGGGTCTGTTTTAAAGGATTAATTTACGATGTTTCTGTGAGTAGATTATGGCGAAACGGAAAGCATTACGAACATTGGGCTGGACAAGATCTGACTGAAGAGCTGATCGATGCGCCTCATTCCGATAGTGTTTTCTCAAAATTCCAGGTTATAGGCAGATTAATTTGAGATTAGCGAACTATTCGCTGATCTCAAATTTTGACAGGGCAATAAATTGCCTGATTCTGTCCTTAATATCCTCTGCAGATAGGTTTTGTAGTTTCTCCGTTCCAAACTTCTCCACACAAAAAGAAGCCAATGCCGATCCGTATATAATGGCATTCTTCATATTGGTAAAGTTAATGGATTTCACTTTGGCTAGGTAACCGACAAAGCCACCGGCAAAAGTATCTCCTGCTCCAGTGGGATCAAATACATCTGCCAACGGAAGTGCCGGAGCAGAAAATATTTGATTCTCGCCAAACAGCAAGGCCCCGTGTTCACCTTTCTTAATAATGAGGTATTTAGGCCCCATTTCCAAAATTACGCTCGCGGCATTTACCAACGAGTATTCTCCTGAAAGCTGGCGGGCCTCCGCATCATTGATGGTCAGTACGTCCACCCTCTTCAACACTGTTTTCAAGTCGTCCAATGCCACATCCATCCAAAAGTTCATGGTGTCCAAAACAACCAATTTGGGTTTGTTCTGCAAACGATCTAAAGTAGCCAACTGCACCTGAGGCGTTAGGTTGCCTAACAATAAATATTCGCAATCCTGATAGGATTCTGGAACTTTAGGATCAAAATCCGCCAATACGTTTAGTTCGGTAATGAGGGTATCGCGGCTGTTCATATCGTTATGATAACGACCAGACCAAAAGAAAGATTTGCCTCCTTCCACGATCTCTACCCCTTCTGTATTGATGCCTTTGGATGTCAACAGTTTCAGATTGTCATCACCAAAATCTTCGCCAATGACCGAAATCAACTTGACGTGATTATATAAGTAAGAAGCAGCCAAACCCGCAAAAGTTGCTGCACCGCCTACAATCTTATCTGTTTTGCCAAAAGGTGTCTCAATAGCATCGAAAGCTACGGTACCTACAATAACTAAACTCATGGTTTCTATTTTTTTGT
>JBEBRE010000036.1:0-24682 GCA_040394995.1 Sphingobacterium wenxiniae | reverse complement strand
GATTATTTAGAATGGTTTTAAATTGTTAATTTCGGTCATTAAATTGTCAGGGATTGCTTAAATAGTCATACTTTTGTGCATTGTTATTGGCTCACTAAACCGCCGTAGCAATACAATTTTAAAGTTATTATATCATAAATAAATAGTATAAAGTGCTAAATATGAGAAATATCTCATCCGTTTTGGGAAAACTTGCGAAAACAGTGTCCGTTAGTTTGGTATTGTTGTTTGCTGTCACCATGTCGCATGCGCAAGATGTTAAAGAGGGGCAGACACTTTTTAAGTCAAAATGTGCGTCCTGTCACAGCGTAACGAAAAAAGTGATCGGTCCTGCGCTTGCCGGGATGACAGAAAGGCACTCGGAAGAGTGGTTGCTGTCTTGGATCAAGAATTCCCAGGCTATGATTGCCAGTGGTGATCCTGCGGCTGTGGCGATTTACGAAGAGTACAACAAGTTGATGATGAACTCATTCACCGACTTGTCCGACGACCAAATCAAGAGTATCATCGCCTATGTGCAGGACGAAGAGGCCAAAGCGGCTAATCCTACGGCTACAGATGGTGGTGTTGCTGCGGTTGCTAAATCCGAGGATGCCAACACTTTTATGATCATTGGTCTTATTGCGATTATTGCATTGGCGGTTGTGATCATTATTGTGTTGAACCGTGTTATCCGTGCCTTGGAAAAAGTCATCGAGAGCAATCAGGTGGCGATACTAGAAGCACAGGCAAAACATGAGCAATACACCGAAAATAAGCTCGCTAAATTTGCGAAAGCGTTCGTGAAGAACAAAAAACTGGTGGGGTTTGCGGTATTGGGCTTGGTGGCATTTTTAGGCGTTTGGGGATGGAATGTGTTGTGGAATGTGGGTGTACATACCGGATACCAGCCCGTGCAGCCGATTAAATTTTCGCACCAGATTCACGCCGGGGTCAACCAAATCGAGTGTCAATATTGCCACGGAGGCGCATATAAGTCGAAGAATGCTTCCATACCATCAGCCAACGTGTGTATGAACTGCCACAACACGGTGACAGCTTCGGAGCATTACGATGGTGAACTTTCGCCAGAAATCGCAAAAATCTACAAGGCATTGGATTATGATCCGGATACCCGTACCTATGGCGACAATCCGAAACCCATCCAGTGGGTGAGGATTCACAACCTGCCCGATTTTGCGTACTTCAACCACTCGCAGCACGTGGTGGTAGCAGGCGTAGAGTGCCAAACCTGTCACGGACCAGTTGAATCCATGGAAGAGGTTTACCAATACTCGCCACTCACGATGAAATGGTGTGTGGATTGTCACAAGACCACAGAGGTAAATGCAGATAATGCTTACTATGAACAGTTGATTGAAGCACACGAGAAATTGAAGAAGGGTGAGAAGATGACGGCCGCAATGATTGGTGGCTTGGAGTGTGGTAAATGTCACTATTAATAAATTAATTTAGGAATACGCAATCTTATATACAGCTTAAATGGATAGCAATAAAAAATATTGGAAAGGTTTGGAAGAATTGCAACAAACACCTGCTTTCGTGGAGAGCAAAAAAGGTGAGTTTGCCGAGCCTATTCCTGTAGAAGATGTATTAAACGAAGCAGGCTTAAGTACAAAGACACCTCGTCGCGACTTTTTGAAGGCTTTGGGTTTCGGTTTGGGAGCCGTTACGTTGGCGGCCTGTAACCGTACTCCGGTACATAAAGCAGTGCCTTATGTCATCAAACCGGAAGAGGTAACCCCCGGTATACCCAACTTCTATGCTTCCTCCTTTAATGGGCAGAGTGTTTTGGTGAGAACGCGTGAGGGACGTCCGATCTCGCTTGCGGCCAACCCAAATGCTATTGGCTTGAACCAAGGTACAGACGCGACTGCGGCTGCTTCTGTCTTGGATCTTTACGATATGTCTAAACTGCAAAACCCACAGTTGGACGGAAAAGATGTAGATTGGGCAAAATTGGATAGCACTGTGCTGGTGGCTTTGGATAAGGCAGCGGCAGCAGGCAAGCAAATTGTCCTTGTATCGAATACGGTCAACAGCCCATCCACATTGGCTACTATTGCCAAGTTGGCCGAAAAATATCCGACTACTACGCATGTGCAGGTGGACGCGGTGTCGTACAGTGGCATCATCGAGGCCAACCGTGCGAGCTTTGGAAAAGCTGTTATCCCCTCATATCATTTAAAAAATGCCAATATCGTTGTTTCTGTAGCGGCCGACTTCTTAGGGACTTGGTTAGCGGGCGAGGAACATACGCAAGACTATATCCAAAACCGCGACTACAAATCCTTGAAAAACGGTAAGATGTCGCGCCATATCCAGTTTGAATCCGGACTAAGCATGACCGGATCAAATGCCGATGTCCGTATCGCTATTAAGCCATCTGAGGAAGGAGCTGTGTTGATTTCCTTGTACAACGCGATTACAGGACAATCGTTAGCTGGAGGTGTCAACAACAAAAAAGCACAGACAGCCATCACATTGGTCGCAAAAGAGCTGACCAATGCGAGAGGCCGTGCTGTTGTGGTTGCCGGCTCTAACGATGTCAATGTACAGTTGTTGACCAATGCTATCAACAGTGCATTGGGCGCTTACGGAACGATTATTGACTTAGATAATTATGCTAAGCAATATCAAGGTTCGGATGCCAGCTTCCAACAATTTTTGGTGAATGCGGCAGCAGGACAAGTGGGCGTTGCATTCTTCTTGAATAGCAATCCGCTTTATGATTACTATAAACCAGCTGATGTAAAAGCCGCGTTGGCGAAGATTGATTTTACACTATCCTTCGCTGATCGTGCAGATGAAACGGCTTCAGAACTGAAAGCCATTGCGCCCGCTTCCACTTTCTTGGAATCTTGGGGCGATGCTTCTTCAAAAGAAGGTTACTTTACTATTGTGCAACCGACCATTAATCCCGTATTTAATACACGTCAAGCAGAACAAAGCTTGTTGATTTGGGCTGGAGACCGCACATCCATTTATGATTTTGTAAAACAAAATTGGGAGGCAAATATTTTGCCGGGCACAGGTAAGACTTGGAAAGACGTTCTTCAAACAGGTTTTGTTTATAAAGGTTCTGAAACAGGATCATCATATGTGGCAAATGTAGATGTGAATGCCGTTGCTTCAGCCATTTCCACTGCTGCAAAAGCTGTGGCCGGTGAGGTAGAGCTAAAGCTATACGAATCTACCGGAATGCGTGACGGGCGGTACGCTAACAATGCTTTCTTGCAGGAATTGCCTGATCCGGTTTCTAAAGTGACATGGGACAACTATGCTGCTCTAAATCCAAGAGATGCCGAGAAATTGGGTCTTGGAGAAAATGGCAAGGTAAAAGTAGAAGCTAACGGTTATGCGGTTGAACTTCCGGTTGTATTACAACCCGGACAGGCCTTGGGCACTGTTTCAGTGGCCGTAGGTTATGGCCGCACGAAAGTGGGCAAAGCGGGCAACGATGTCGGACAGAATGCTTATCCATTTGCCCGATTGGTCAACGGAACCATCCAATTTGAAACCAAAGCCAGCATAAGCAAGGCGAGTGGCACATACGAATTGGCACAAACACAGACACACCACACTATCGAAGGTCGTAACATCGTTCGCGAAACGACGTTTGCCAAATATTTAAAAGATCCGAATTCAGAGTCTGGCCGTTTTGCAGACTCCCACAAGACGTATGATTTGTGGAATAAGTTTGAGTCTCCCGGTCATAAATGGGTAATGGCGATCGATTTGAACGCTTGTACAGGTTGTGGCGCATGTATTGTGGCCTGTAGCGTGGAGAACAATGTACCTGTGGTAGGACGTGATGAAGTGCGCCGTCGTCGCGAGATGCACTGGTTACGTATTGATCGTTACTATACATTGGAAACAGCCGAAGGCAAGTTGACCAAAGAAAAGGAAATAGCGAAAGCAACAGACTACGATTACGAAGATGTAACCGTGGTGCACCAGCCGATGCTGTGTCAGCACTGTGACCATGCTCCATGTGAAACAGTTTGTCCGGTATTGGCAACTGTACATTCATCAGAAGGCTTAAACCATATGGCTTACAACCGTTGTTTCGGTACGCGTTACTGTGCAAACAACTGTCCATATAAAGTGCGTCGTTTCAACTGGTTCAACTATTGGAATGATTCACGTTTTGATAACTACTTGAACAACGAGTTCACACAATTGGTATTGAATCCGGACGTGACTACACGTTCCCGTGGGGTGATGGAAAAATGTTCGATGTGTATCCAACGTATTCAAGCTGGAAAATTGCAAGCTAAAATGGAAAACCGCAAGTTACGCGACGGCGATGTGAAAATGGCCTGTCAAGAAGCTTGTTCGGCGAATGCCATCATCTTTGGAGATATCAACGATCCAGAGTCAGAGGTTTCAAAAGCGCTACGTAATGAACGTGTTTACTATGTGTTGGAAGAAATCAACGTGCAACCGAACATTGGGTATATGACGAAAGTTAGAAACACATTTGAAGCGTAATTTTATTCTAATCTGAAATAAAAAAACTATGTCATCGCATAACGAATCAATATTAAGAGAACCATTAGTAACCGGCAAGAATATCACCTATGCGAAGGTGACAGATGATATCTTGCTTCCGGTTGAAAATAAACCCAACAAGGCCTGGTGGATTGGTTTCACCGTTGCCGCTTTAGGTGCTTTGCTATGGGTTGTGAGTGTCGGATACACGTTTTGGACAGGTATCGGTGCTTGGGGTCTGAATAAAACGGTAGGTTGGGCATGGGATATCACCGACTTCGTATGGTGGGTAGGTATCGGTCACGCCGGAACGTTGATTTCAGCCGTATTGTTGCTTTTCCGCCAGAATTGGCGTAACTCCATTAACCGTTCAGCAGAAGCGATGACGATCTTTGCCGTTATCTGTGCCGCAACCTATGTCGTGGCGCACATGGGACGCCCTTGGTTAGCTTATTGGATTTTCCCGTTACCAAACCAGTTTGGGTCGCTTTGGGTCAACTTTAACTCGCCTTTGGTATGGGATGCCTTTGCGATCTCGACGTACTTCACGGTATCTCTTGTATTTTGGTACTGTGGTTTATTGCCCGATATTGCTTCTGTTCGCGACCGTGCGTCAGGCTTAAAGCAAAAAGTATATAAAATTTTATCTTTCGGTTGGAACGGATCGGTGAAGACCTGGCAACGTTTTGAAATCGTTTCCTTAGTATTGGCCGGTATTTCTACACCACTTGTACTTTCCGTACACACTATTGTATCCATGGACTTTGCTACCTCCGTTATTCCGGGCTGGCATACGACAATCTTCCCGCCATATTTCGTTGCGGGAGCGATTTTCTCCGGATTCGCAATGGTGCAGACCTTATTGCTAATCTTGCGTAAGGTCATGAACTTTGAGAATTACATCACGATGTTCCATATCGAGTCCATGAACAAGATTATCATGGTGACCGGATCCATTGTGGGTATCGCTTATCTAACGGAACTTTTCATCGCATGGTATTCCGGTTCAGAATACGAAATGTACGCTTTCGCCAACCGTATTGCCGGCCCTTATGCCTGGGCGTATTGGGCGATGATGACCTGTAACGTGATTTCACCGCAGCTATTTTGGTTCAAGAAGATTCGTACCAGTATTCCTATCTCTTGGGTATTGTCTATCGTTGTGAACATCGGGATGTGGTTTGAGCGCTTTGTAATTATCGTGACGTCTTTGCACCGCGATTATCTACCATCCTCATGGGCCATGTTCTACCCAACATGGGTGGATGTCGGTATCTTTGTAGGTTCCATTGGTTTGTTTTTCACCTTGTTCCTATTATTCTTGCGTTTCTTGCCAGGTATAGCGATTGCGGAGGTAAAACTCCTGTTGAAGTCGGCCAGCTTGCAACAGAAAACCAAATTGGTGCAAGAAGGTGCGTTTCCTGCTGAACAGGTGGAATTTTTTGCAAACTCATTGGAGAAATACGACTCCGTCACAGAAGAAGATATTAACGCATTAAAACAAAAATAACAGCAATGAGCAACACAAAATATATATTAGGTAGTTTTGCCGATCCTGATGATTTGATGCACGGGATTGATAAGTTGCAAGCAAACCATATCAGCATATATGATTGTTTCACGCCGATGCCTATTCACGGTATCGAAGCTAAATTAGGCGTAAAGCGGTCACGTTTACCTATTGCAGCGTTTTGTTTCGGGGCGTTGGGTACGACTTTAGGATTCAGCCTGCTGTATTACACCATGGCTTACGATTGGCCGATGAATATTGGTGGTAAACCATCCTTGCCATTGCCGAACTTTGTTCCGGTAACATTCGAGGTAACCATTTTGTTGTGTGCCTTGGGTATGGTGGCGACTTTCTTTTTCCGCAACCACTTGTTTCCGGGACGTTCTCCTCGCGTGATGGATCTACGGGCTACGGACGACCGTTTTATATTGGCCGTGGATGCACACGAAAATACCGACCATGCCTTGATAGAGGCCTTATTGAAAGAAGCCGGGGCAGTTGAAGTTAAATACAATGAAAGAAAATATGTTAGCTATGAATAAGAAGAATTTTCTTGGATCTGTATGTGCTGCTTTAGCCTTGGCAGCAGTAGTTTCCAGCTGTGGCGATGGAAAAACACGTAGTACAGGCTGGGAATTCTCCAGAAATATGTATGATCCGTTAGCGTATAATCCGGATCAGCCTAATAATAATTTTAAAAATAAGATAACGGCACAGTTGCCTCCTGAAGGAACTACACCAATAGGTTTTGAGCGTTTCGAGTTTGACAATTCCATCGAGGAATATGAACGGGCAGGAAGAGAATTGACCAATCCTTTGGAAGTTAGCCAAGAGAATTTGGCCAAAGGAGACGCGTTGTACCATACCTATTGTGCTGTATGCCACGGGAAGGAAGGAAAAGGTGATGGCCCGATAACAAAGGACAGAACAGTGGAGGACTCACGTGGCAAGCGCCAGCTGGAAAACTTTCCGCCACCACCGTCTTACCAAAAATCTGATGGTGCATCTTCTTCAAGAGGAGGTTTGATGAGTGATCTCACCCCGGGTAAGATTTACCATACGATCTACTACGGACACAACTCCATGGGATCTCATGCATCTCAGTTGTCTCCCGAAGAGCGTTGGCAAGTGGTTATGTATGTACAAGAATTACAAAAAAAATAATTTAACATCAATATAATAAATGGGAACTCACAATCATCATCACGATTATAATTTCAGCGAAAGATTTCGATTTGCTGGTGTCGCCAAGATATTCAGTTTGGTTGGGATCGCTGTAGGTGTTATAGCCATTGTTATTGGGCTCATGTCAAGTGACCATGTCATGGTTGAACGTACATACGCTAACCTATTATTGATGGGTTATTATTTCACCTGTGTATGTGCCGCAGGAGCATTCTTTGTAGCGCTCCAAATGGTCACGCAATCAGGTTGGTCTGCCGGAATGTTGCGCATTCCTCAAGCAATGGCGAGCGTGTTGCCGATAGCGGCCGTATTATTGCTTGTTATTGTAGGCTTGGGCCTTTATACACATAATTTATACCACCATTGGCATGCCGATGGATTGACCGATCCCAATAGTCCGCACTATGACGCTTTGGTAGCCGGAAAATCCGCTTTCTTAAATGTTCCCGGTTTTCTGATCCGTCAGGTTATTTTTATGGGATCCTATAGTATTTTTGCATTTATATTGGCGAAATTGTCTTACAAAGAAGATTTGGAAGGTGGATTGAATTCATACAAGAAAAGCTTCAAATTGTCGGCTCTGTTCTTGGTTATTTTCGGTTTCACCACGCCTATTTGGTCTTTTGATACGGTTATGTCCTTAGAAGCGCATTGGTTCTCAACCATGTTCGGATGGTACAATTTCGCAGCCATGTGGGTGAGCGGTATCGCGACGATTGTGATTCTCCTTATCCTTATTAAAAAGGCCGGCTATCTTTCTTGGGTAAATGAAAACCACTTACATGATCTTGGAAACTTGATGTTTGGCTTTTCCATCTTTTGGACATATGTTTGGTTTGCGCAGTTTATGTTGATTTGGTATTCCAACATCCCGGAAGAAACCGTTTATTTTTATAAAAGATGGGAACCGGAGTACAAACCGTGGTTTTGGTTAAACATTATTATTAATTTTGTTGCACCATTGCTGTTGTTAGTCGATAGGGAAGCGAAACGCAAGCAAGGTATGATGTTATTCGTGGCAATCTTGTTGCTGTGCGGTCACTGGTTGGATTACTATATTATGATTATGCCGGGCACAGTAGAATCGCATCGCGGATTCGGTTTTATCGAAATAGGAACAGCTGTTGGTTTTGTCGGTTTGTTTACATTCTTAGTGTTGAACAAGATCAGCAAACATCCGTTGGTACCGAAGAATCATCCGTTCTTACAAGAGAGCTTACATCATCAGATATAATTTCTAATCGTTGCATCATACGTTTAACGTTTTAATAAGAAATGAAGTTTAAAATTAATAACAGATTCAAGTCCATGTTTGCATGCCTATTGGCAGTAGGGTTGTTTTTCGCTATGCCAACCATGGCCACGCAACAGGATACGGTTGTGGAAGATACAATAGCAACAGCTCAAGCGTCGATAGATACGGTTGCGGCAGAAGCTCCAACAGCAGATTCGACTGCAGCAGCGCCGGCTACTGATACGACAGTAGCGGCTGGTACTTCTACCTCTACAACGTCTACAGCATCTTCTACAACAGAAGAAGTAAAGCAAATTGATCCGCAGGTCTATAAAAATCTGACATACTACATCCTCTTGTTCTTAGTGGTGTGTACGATCATTGCAGTGGTTGGAAAGATTCTTTCCATCTACGAATTGACGCGTAAGATGAATGGAAAATACAATCCATTTGCGAACAATACTTTTCAAGGTATATTGTTGCTGTTATTCCTTGTTTTCTTTTTGTGGAGCTTGTATTACGGCTATTCCGTTTGGGGAAGCTGGGCTTGGCGGTCGGCCGTGACCGAGCATGGTGAAAAGATCGATACCATGTTTATCATTACTACCGTTATTATCACGTTTGTGTTAGTTGTCGTTCATGCGTTGCTGTTGAGCTTCCCGTATATCTACCGCATGCGTTCGGCCAATTCAAAGGCTTATTTCTATCCGCATAATGACACCATTGAAAAGATCTGGACCATTGTTCCAGCTACGGTACTGACGATATTGGTTTTGTTCGGTTTCTTTACTTGGAGATCGATTACCAACGTACCTGAAGATCTTCAAAAGTCTGCTATTCAGATTGAAGTGTTGGGTGAGCAGTTTGCATGGCACGTGCGGTACACCGGAAATGACGGTAATCTAGGTAAGCGCAATTATAAGTTGACGACACCGATTAATCCATACGGTATTGATTTCTCAGATAAACATGCCTGGGATGATGTTCAAGGTTCGGACATTGTTATTCCGGTAAACAAACCAGTACGGTTTCACATTATTTCAAAAGACATTATTCACTCGTTCTATATTCCGGACTTCCGTGTGCAGATGAATGCTGTTCCGGGCATGACGAACTATTTCCAGTTTACACCAACTGTGACGACGGAAGAGATGCGCGAACGTATGAATGATCCAAAATATGACTACGTCATGTTGTGTAACAAGATTTGTGGATCAGGCCACTATAATATGCAGAAGAAAGTTGTCGTAGTGACGGAAGCTGCGTATAAAGAGTGGTTGAGCACGCAAAACAAATATTTTACCGAGGATTTGCAGAAAGAGTTTGCCACGATGGAAGCTGCGCAATCTGAAGAGCTTTCTACGGCTTCATTAAATTAATTGAAAATACTACTTCTCTTCAATGCTGAAGAAAATATAAATAGAAGAAATTATTAAAGAATATGTCAAGTACAGTTATATCGCACGGCGCAGCGCATCATGACGCACATGATCATCATCATGAATCTTTCTTGAGTAAATATATTTTTAGTCAAGACCATAAGATGATTGCGAAGCAGTTTTTGATCACAGGTATTGTGATGGCCGTTTTCGCTATGTTGCTTTCGATCTTATTCCGTATCCAATTAGCATGGCCGGATAAAGATTTTCCTATTTTAGAAATTTTCTTGGGTAAATGGGCAGAAGGAGGACGGATTAAACCTGAATTCTTCCTGTCTTTGGTAACTATCCACGGTACCATGATGGTATTCTTCGTGTTGACCGCAGGGTTATCCGGTACATTCAGTAACTTGTTGATCCCTTATCAATTGGGGGTACGCGATATGGCATCACCATTCATGAACATGTTGTCGTATTGGTTCTTCTTTACTGCATGTGTGATTATGGTAGCTTCTTTCTTCGTTGAAAGTGGGCCTGCCTCAGCCGGCTGGACTATTTATCCACCGCTTTCCTCGGTGCCCACCTCTATCTCCGGTTCTGGATTGGGGATGACCTTGTGGTTGGTAAGTATGACCTTGTTCATCATTTCACAGGTATTGGGTGGTGTTAACTACATTAGCACGATCTTGAATATGCGTACAAAAGGAATGGACCTATGGAAAATGCCATTGACCATTTGGGCATTCTTCTTGACTGCTATCGTTGGTTTGTTATCCTTCCCTGTATTGGTGTCAGCAGTTGTGTTGCTGTTCTTTGACCGTTCGATGGGTACATCATTTTATCTTTCGGATTTGGTGGTACAAGGACAGATCCTCCCTAATGAAGGCGGATCCCCGATTTTATTTCAACACTTGTTCTGGTTCTTAGGACACCCGGAGGTATATATCGTGGTGATGCCAGCCTTGGGATTGACTTCTGAAATTATTTCGACGAACTCTCGCAAGCCTATCTTTGGTTACCATGCGATGGTTTACTCTTTGGTTGGTATTACTGTGCTTTCCTTCATCGTTTGGGGACACCATATGTTCGTGACCGGTATGAATCCTTTCCTTGGAGGGGTCTTCATGATTACGACGTTGATTATCGCGGTCCCTTCGGCAGTAAAGGCATTTAACTATATTGCCACATTGTGGAGGGGAAATATCCGTTTCACACCGGCTATGATGTTTGCTATCGGAATGGTTTCATTCTTCGTGTCTGGAGGTGTAACAGGTTTATACTTAGGTAATGCAACGTTGGATATTAACCTTCACGACACCTATTTTGTGGTTGCTCACTTCCACTTGGTGATGGGATCGGCTTCTATTTTCGGAATGTTGGCCGGTGTGTATCACTGGTACCCTAAGATGTTCGGCCGGATGATGGATACAAAGTTGGGGTATCTTCATTTTTGGGTGACATTTATCTGTGCATATTTAGTGTTTTTCCCTATGCACTTTATGGGTATAGATGGTGTACCTCGTCGTTATTATACCTTTAGCTATTTTCCGTTTATGGATAAATGGATTTCCGTCAACTTATTGATTACTTGGGCCGCTATTATTGCTGCATTTGCGCAAGTGGCTTTCTTGTGGAATTTCTTTGCTTCCATTTGGAAAGGCAAGCGTGCTACGCAAAACCCTTGGAAATCCAATACATTGGAGTGGACTACTCCTGTAGAGCATATCCATGGAAACTGGCCGGGCGAAATTCCAACCGTTTACCGTTGGCCTTATGATTATAGCAAACCAGGACATGATGAGGATTTCATCCCGCAAAATGTGCCGTTTTCAGAGACAATGAGTTCCAATTTGCCTCATGATTTTGAGGGTAATGAAGATGCCATTCGCATTCAAAATGAATGGAACAAAGAAAATAATAGAGAAGTAATAGAAGGGTAGGTGCAATACCTACCTCTCTTTCATATACGAAAGTAGGAGAAGAAGGATTTATGTATCCGCGTGCCGAGCGACGTTTCATACGAACAAATAGGATCACGATAATTGTTTTATTTCTCGTGATTACTGCCGGTGGCATTGTTCGGAGTACAGGTTCGGGGATGGGTTGTCCAGATTGGCCGAAATGCTTTAATCGCATTATTCCACCAACGGATGTTTCGCAATTGCCTCCGGGATATGAGGAGCATTATGTGGAAGGAAGAGCGAAAAAGAACCAACGCTTTGCCAAGATGGTGGAGTTTTTTGGCTATCCGGAAATGGCAGATAAGATTCGCCACGATGAATCCATCTTGGTGCATGAAGAATTTAATGCGGCAAAAACATGGACAGAATACATCAATCGCTTATTTGGCGTATTGTCAGGATTTTGCCTGTTGTTCACAGCATTTTTCTCATTTGCTTATATTAGGCTAAAACCGTCCATTTTTGTATGGAGTGTTCTTAATCTTTTTGTGGTGATCATTCAGGCCTGGTTAGGATCCATTGTCGTTTCTACCAATTTGATGCCTTGGATTATCACCGTGCATATGTTGTTAGCATTGGTGATCGTTGCCATCAGTATTTATACGTTTTATTTGGCGACCACCTATAGAAACAAGGGAATATTGGTAAACCAAAACTTGGTTTCCATAAAAGCTTTAGCTCTATTTTCCTTGCTCATCATGATTGTACAGGTCGTTTTTGGTACGGAAGTGCGGGAAACAATAGACCATTTGAACGATCAGGGAATACCGAGAGAAGAATGGATTGCCACATTGGATTCGTCCTATTTGGTACATCGTATTTTGGCTTATGTGACACTTGGATTGACAGTATTGCTGTTTTTTCTGGTAAGACACAAATTTAGTTCATTGACAATTCAAAGTAAGTATGCATGGATCGTGCTGATCTTAGTGGGAATTCAGATGCTGTCTGGGATTATCTTGGCCCGTTTTGACGTCCCTGCATTTGCACAAACGACACACTTGGTCATTGCTAGCCTGTTTTTCGGCGCACAGTATTATTTAATGCTATTAATGACAAAATTAAAACGTTAGTTTGGACAAAGATGCGGAAATTTGCCTTTTCAAACCATAAGCCTTTTGGCCGAGTAAGGGGGATAATATATTCATGAAGCAATTCATATCTGATTTCAAAAAGCTGGTAAAGATAAGGCTGACATTGACCGTTGTATTTTCTGCTTCGATCGCTTTTTTGATTGGGGCAAAGCAGCAGGACAATATTATTTGGCTAAATTGGCTGATATTGACCGTAGGTGGCTTTTTAGTGACAGGATCTGCAAATGGTTTCAATGAGATCATTGAGCGCGATTTGGACAAACTGATGAAAAGGACGGCAGATCGTCCGTTGCCAACTGGACGCATGACTACGGGTCAGGCGTTGGTGCTGAGCTTGTTCATGGGGATTTTCGGAACACTGTTACTGGTCAGGCTTAATTTTTTAGCTGGCCTACTTTCGGTTTTCTCTATCATTCTCTATGCATTCATCTATACACCGTTGAAGCAGAAGTCGCCTATAGCGGTGCTTGTCGGCGCATTTCCGGGTGCATTGCCGCCTCTTATAGGCTATTATGCGGCATTCAAGTCTGCAGGATTTGGATTTGAATATGCGGCCATAAGCGAACAAGCTATCGTATTGACACCCTGGGCATTGTTTCTGATTCAGTTTTTCTGGCAGTTTCCCCATTTTTGGGCGATTGCTTGGGTGGCCGATGAAGATTATAAGAATGCGGGATTTCGTTTGTTGCCGACAACCAGAAAAGACAAACTATCGGCTTGGTTGATTTTCTTTTCGGCATTGTTGATGATTCCTGTGGGATTCTTGCCTCTTTACTACGGTTTTGGAGGTTGGATATTCACGGCCGTATCCTTACTCGGGGGATTGCTGTTTGCCTATTACGGCTTTAAGCATGCGATGGAGCGGACCGATGCAACAGCAAAGAAAGTGATGTTTACATCATTTTTTTATTTGCCATTGACACAATTGGTTTTATTATTTGATTTTATTCCTTTTTAGCAAAATGGAACAACATAGGGATTTGGTGACAGAAGAGCTAATTCAATCGCGAAAGGCAAAGAAATTTAACCTTTGGCTGGGGATGATTGGTATGTTTATGATGTTTGCGGCATTATCAAGCGGTTTCATCGTTTACACGGCAAGTGGGGTGGATAAAGGGATAAAAACTTTATTGCCCGATACGTTTATTTATAGCACGATTGTTATTGTGTTGAGTAGTTTGACATTGCATGTCGCTTATCGAGCTGTGAAGCTAGAGCAACTGGCAAAACAAAAATTGTTTTTGCTTGTCACGATCGCGTTAGGTATTTTATTTTTTGTATTGCAATTGCATTCATGGACTGTCTTTAATGAACGAGGGATTCATTTTATCAATAACAATGCTTCACAGTCCTTTATTTTCGTGTTTACGGGAATGCACTTAGCACATATTATTGCGGGTTTGATCGTATTGGTTCGATGTTATATAGGAGCGGTTAAGCCTCTTCCTTTTCCTGACAACCGGTTCCGCATGGATTTGGCCTCTATATTTTGGCATTTTCTCGATCTTTTATGGATTTATATTTATGTTTTCTTACTTTTGAATCAATAACAGTAAAAAATGAGTACAACAACTGTATCGCAATTGGATAAGGTAAAAGACGGCCCCTGGAATGGTGGTAAGTCGCCTTGGAATCTGGAGTATGGAAAAATCATGATGTGGTTTTTCTTAGTATCGGATGCATTTACTTTTTCTGCATTCTTGATTTTCTACGGTGCGCAGAAATTTGGGCATCCTACATGGGTAGATGCTGACAAGGTCTTCCAATCCATTCCCGGAATAGCAGATTCAGGTCAACCTTTGGTATTTGTGGGAATCATGACGTTCATTCTGATTATGTCGTCGGTGACTATGGTTTTAGCTGTGGACGCTGGGCACAGAAACAATAAGAAGGAAGTCGTGAAATGGATGCTTTGGACCATTTTGGGAGGATTGTGTTTCTTAGGTTGTCAAGCGACAGAGTGGACACACTTGCACCATTTGGGCTTTTGGTTCGGAAGAAATCCAGCTACAGGTTTGGAAGGAGAAGCTGTAGCACAGGCACTGGCACCTTATTTTACGAATGATATATCCTATGCAGCAGCGTTGCAGTTTTCTAATTTGTTCTTTACAATCACAGGTTTCCACGGCTTCCACGTAACTATCGGTGTTATCTTGAATATAATTGTATTGTGCATGACGTTGGGCAATACCTTTGAAAGACGCGGTACATATTTGATGGTGGAAAAAGTGGGACTGTATTGGCACTTTGTGGATTTGGTGTGGGTATTCGTGTTTACGTTCTTCTATTTGGTTTAAGAGCAAAGACGAAAGATTTAAGATTTAAGAATAAGATTTATGAACAAAGAATAAAGACGAAAGATTTAAGACTATATACATTGTCCTTAATCTTTGCTCTTTATCCCTTTATCTAAAAACGAATAAAAATGTCAAATCATCATGAAAATATAGCCGTTGCTGATCATCACGATCACGGTGGCATGGATAAAAAAGGTATTTGGAGGGTATTCTTCATCCTGTTGGGCTTAACGGCTTTAGAATTCTTGTTGGCCTTGGGTTTTGTCCACCATTGGGGAATCCTTGAAAAAGGCCTGTTTGTGAACAGTATTTATATCGCTTTGACGCTATTGAAAGCATTTTATATCATTGCTTACTTTATGCACTTGAAGTTTGAGCGGTCGGGCTTTATCGTATGTTGCAGTGCCGGACTTATCTTGATTGTTTACTTTATTGTATTGTTATTAATTGAAGGCGACTTCTTATTAGGCGCCTATCAGGCTCATCCTCTTTTTCCCAATAAATAAATTAGGAGGGGTGAATGAGTAACCGCACTCAACGCAGTAAATGGAAAGTATTGATCCTGGCATTAATTTTATTATTGCCAGGATTTTTATATGTAGCCGTTAATAAATTTGCTTCCAATGAATACGTTTCTTTGCCAGTTTTCGGTGAAAAGAAATTGAGCGGAGAAATGAAACGAAATTGGGGAAGGGAATATCCGGATACGATTTTCCACACCTTGTCGCCCATAGTGTTCGACAATTATGATGGGAATGAAACCATTTTTTTAGGTTCAGACTCCACTATTACCGTCACACATCTTTTCTATACAAAGGATGTAGCCTTTTCAAGGTTGATGCTCGATCATGTAGAGGCATTGTCCGAACGCTTTCGGAACAATCCCGTGGTGAATTTTTATTCCATATCGGTAGACCCTACAGAATCTGTTGAATCCGCGAAAGCTTATCTGAAATCCTATAAAGAGATAGAACAGAAACGTTGGAAGGTAGTGTTTAATCCCTCGGTTGATATCTTTCGGTATGCGAAAGAAGAAATGTTGATCGATGCAATGGTCGACTCGAATGATACGACGAAATATTTGATCAGTAATCAATTTGTCATGATTGACTCCAAAAAGCGTATTCGTGGATTTTATGATGTAAGTTTGAAAAGTGAGGTGGATCGCTTGGAAGATGAAATCAAACTTTTGGTGGTAGAAGAGGTGCGGAATAGACCGCAAAAAATTGAGAAGAAATAATATGGAAATGACCGAAGCGGAAAAGAAGTACAAAAAATGGATTGTTGCCTTATCGATTATTATCCCGTTGGCCGTGGCCGCTTTATTTGGTGTTAATTTGCGGAGAATGGGTTTTGCGGTCGAACCGCTTTCCTTCCTTCCTCCTATATATGCTTCGATAAATGGTTTAACAGCTGTATTGCTAGTTGTAGCCGTTTCGGCCGTTAAGCGGGGGAATGCCAAGTTGCACGAACGGCTCATTAAGGTGTGCATAGGATGCTCTATAGCTTTTCTATTGATGTATGTGGCTTATCATATGACTTCAGATTCTACACCATACGGCGGTGAAGGAACGATACGTTATGTGTATTTTTTCATTTTGATTACGCATATTGTGTTGTCGGTTGTTATCATTCCGTTTGTGTTGGTCACTTTCGTGAGAGGTATTGCGGGAGCATATGAACGGCATAAGAAATTGGCGCGGATTACGTACCCTATGTGGTTGTACGTGGCAGTGACTGGTGTGGTCGTCTATTTGATGATTTCACCTTATTATAGCTAATAGTGATCAGTTGTCTGTGATCAGCAGTCAGAGGATAGTGTGCCTCACTTTCTAATTTTTTAACTTTGCAAGATGAATAGAGTTTGGATATACCAGAGTAATCGTTTATTGACGGATGTGGAATGTGTGCGGGTTGGAGAGATTTTGCAGGAATTTGTGCAACAATGGACAGCACACGGTAACCAACTATATGGCTCGTTTGAGATTCGTCACAACCTTTTTATCTTTTTAAAGGTAGACGAATCAAAAGCCATGGTGACGGGTTGCTCTATTGATAAATCGGTTCATTTGTTGAAAAAGATCGAAGCGGCATTGGGAATCAATCTTTTTGACCGTTTGCAATTGGCGTTTAAAGATGCGACGAATCAGCTTCGTGTCGTCTCACAAGTGGACTTCAGGGCGCTTATAGATTCCGGAGAAATAAATGCGCAAACTACGGTGTATAATAATATGCTGACCGCAGTTGCAGATTTGGACACCAAATGGGAAGTTCCCTTGCAGGACAGTTGGCACGCCAAGGTTTTCTTGAAATAGAGCCTTTATGCTTAAGATTTTCAACGTTCGGTCTCTTCTTCTCGAACGGCATTTCTATAAAACAGGGTATATGGATCTGACGGATACACCTTGCTGTCAGGATTGTGCTTAAACGGAATGTCGGGATTGAATATTTCTTCCAATGCTCGACGTAGAAAATCCACAAATATATTTTTGATATCGGGTAGGCTTTCTCCTTTTAATAGCTCGTTTTTGCTACGGAAAAGGGTGCCTTCTTCACGCATTCTTCTGGCTACATAGAGATGCGGTTCAAGGTTTCTTCTTTTAGTTACCTGTTCAAAGATATAGGTATAAAATAGGGTCTGTACCAAGGCTTTGTTTTCAGTATTGGGCCCAAATACCTTTTCCAATTCTTTAAATTCAACACTGTCTCCCCCTGTTTTGTAGTCCACAATCCGGGTGATGGCCTGGCCATTTTGGTCAATGACTTCATCTACACGGTCAATAATGCCATAAAGCCTGATGGTTTCGATGTTTCCTTGAATGTTTATCGGAAACTCCAACGAGTAATCCTCGTCGTTTTCAAGTTCAATAATGCGAAAGGCTTTATAGTGCGCTATGTCATATTCCAAATACATTTTTACGTAGGAAGAGGCGATTTTATGCATGATGCGTTGCATGCTGTTTAGGTCGTCTGCCTGTTGAACATCCGTTTGGTATTGTCGGCCGATTTCTGCCGTCACTAGTGCTTCCACAGCATCCACTTTAGGAATTAACTGTTGGGTAGGCGTAAAGTTTTCCTGCCCTTTGTAAGGCTTTAGAATGGTTTCCATCACTTGGTGGATCACCGTGCCCAAACGGTTCATCTCAAACTCGTGCGAAAGCACGGGTGGTTCCTTGATTTCGGCTACGTGCTTGAGAAAAAATTGCAGTGGCGACTGCAGGTAAGTTGTTAAAGCAGTAGCGGAAAGCCGTTTCTTGTTCTGAACAAATGTTTCCCACATATGTGTCCATATTTTACCGGTTTTCGGAATAATAAGTTCGGGCGTGGCTTCGGCAAACCGAATAGGTTGCTGTTGTGTAAATATGTTAAACCGGAAGTTGCTTTCAAATTGTAATTGTTTGAGGAAACGGCTTTCTTCGCCTGTACTGCTCTCATCCACTACACTGTTATAGAAAACGTGGATGCCTGTGCTGTATTGCAGGTGACGGTAAAATAGATAAGCAGATAGGGCATCTTGGTTTTCCAGAACAGGTAGGTCGTAGGCTTTGCGCAGGCTGTTAGGCAAAAAAGTAGGAGAAGCCGTTGTTTTAGGGAGTATGCCTTCGTTGGCTCCTAGGATGTAAATATTGTCAAAATTAAGACAGCGGCTCTCCAAAAGCCCCATGATTTGTAAACCCCGAAGAGGATCTCCCTCGATGGCTGCACTGATCGGAGCAAGAACCTTTCGTATCAATCCGATTTGAAAAGCGATAGAACTGTTGCCGATGCGGCCAAGGCCTAATTGTAACTGTAAGATAACCTTCTTGGTTTCAATTAATAGATTGCTATCGATTTGACTGATTTTATCTTGACTGGAAAGAGCATCTAACAAACGTTCAATCATCCGAATCAAGGCGGGCAACAGTTCAGTTGGATTCTCCAAATGCTGAAAAAAATGTGGTACAACAGATGTCTTGATGGATAGATCCCTAATATCGATATCAAACAATTGTTTGTCGGCACTGGCATTTAAAATAGCATTCTTTTCAGTAGACGATAGCTTTACCATAGGATGGTTCACGAAGGTCTCCACATAAGAAAAAGGCACTTTATCCTTTTTGAGATGTGAAATAGCCTCTTGCACCAACAACCAAAGGTCTAGCAGGCCGTAAATGGGTGATTGCATGAGTGGATAGCCTGTGGTGATGTTGGGCTGTACATCCGGCAGGCTCTGTAGTAACGAAACCAAAAGACTCTCGTCGGCCAGTAGGATGGCCGATGTTTGTGTTGGATCTTCATTTTTTTCCAAGATGTCGTGCAGGAGTTTGCTTTGGCTGATTTTGCCCGATGCTGCGTAGACATTGATTTCCGATCGGCGGCCACCAATGATGTCAGGGCTTTCGCCTAATGCGTTATGCAGTCCGTGGCCATACATGTTCCGGCGTATAAACAATCCTGCTTCTTGCTGTTTATCGTCCAAGTAATAAGCGTCGACATCGAAATAAAACAGGGCTTTTCCCTCTTCTTGCCATTTCTTGAACAGGAGAACCTCTGCTTTATTAAGTGCGTTGAATCCGACAAATAGTATTTTTTTGTAATGATCGGCAAAATGTTTTTTTTCTGCCCGGCCTTCTGCCAGATTTCGGTACAGCGTGGGGTAGTTGATTTGGTTTTCTTGTTCGAGCTTTGCCTTAAATTTTCGGTAAAGCAGGGGCAACCTTTTCCATAGCCTTAAAAAACGTTGTTGCAGTCCGGTATGGCCCGTGGCACTAAAGGTTTGCCAAAACTGTTGGATAAACTGTTGCTGTTCTGGAGTAAAATGCTGGAAAGCGAGGTCGATTTTGGTCCTGTCGTGCAGTTCCATATAAATATGGTCGATATTGACCAGCTCATAATCCAATTGGCTGAAATCGTTTAGGATGATTTCCGCAATGGGATAAAACTCTTCCAAGATTTCCGGCTCACTGCCCTCAGCCAGCAGCAGTTCATTGTGCAGTTGATAGAGATAAAAAAACTGTCCCAATGCCGAAGCCTCTGATGCCGTTGTGGATGTTTTTAAAAACTCCTGAATCGTGAAAAACTGTGGCGACCAAATAGCCCTACCATAGACATCTGCCAAATGCTTTTTCAGATAGGTGATAGGGCGTTTGTTGTTGAATACGATGGCTATATCGGCAATGTCATTGCCGAACCGCTCCTTGATATCTTCTGCCACTATATGTAAAAAGGGTTTTCTCATTGTTTTTTATTATATACAGACATACAAATCTTGCCTTCCTGCAAAAAATATTTACACTTCCATCAATTCATTGATCTTCGCATAATACAGGTAACCTTTGACATTTACATAACCTAAATTCTTTAATGCCTTCACATACTTGTCCACCTGATATTGATGATCTGCATAATCGCCTTTGGTAAATTTGAAATCCAGGACAATGGTTTCCCTATCATTCGTGAAGACTTTGTCTGGCCGGATGGTTTCTCCATTGCCCAAGATAATGCTTGATTCGCTCCATATTTTATAAGGGCCTGTCAGCCATTTGTTCACCTGTGGATGGTTCCAAATTTGATGTATTTCCTGCATAATGAAGGGACGGTCTTCCTTGCTGAGGACACCATCTTCAATCAACCGGTCCACATATACTGCTATTTGGTCTTCCTGCACTATCCGCGACATGATCTCATGTGCGAGGATACCGTATTGTGCGGCTTTTTCCAACAGCAGTGCACGGTTAATAGAGCGTTTGGCCGATGTGTCAAATGCTTTTTGGAGCTCTTGGCTGATGGGATAGCGATTGAGCGCAAGGGAATAAGTGTTAATTTTAAGTTCTCCCGTTGCTTCCGGACTTATACTGTCGTTTTTGGTCTGTTCCATATGCGCGATAGGATCTATAACGAGCTGGTCGTTGTCCAGACGAAAATGGGTGTCGCTTTGGTCCAAAGCTTGGAAGAGCAGATCGCTGATATATTCTTTTTTTACATCCCGAGATATTTCCCCGGTCTTTTTGTCTACCTGTTCTGCAAAACCGGGTGCCAAGATGTACAGATGTTGCACGGCACGGGTCGTGGCGACATAAAATGTATTCAGCGCATCCATATAGTTGAACAGCATTTCTTCAAAATACTGCTTGAAAAAAATGGATTTACCCACGTTGCTGTTGTACTTGACAGGGATCTTGCCCAATTGCCAAAAAGGACTTTCGGTCGTGTCGATCCAAAAATCACCATTGACCATGCCATCCACATCCCATGAGCAAAATGGGAGCATCACCACATCGTAGGCCAACCCTTTGGATTTGTGGATCGTCGTCACTTCGATTGCATCAACTTTCCCATTGGAGGGTAATACAGCATTGGTTCCATCCTCTTCCCAGTATTCCAAAAATTGGGTTATTCCCCGTTCGCCATTGAGTGAAAAACCGGAAATGATATCTTTAAAAGCAAGAATATAGGGTAAATGGATGCTTCCTACCGCGGTTAGTTGGTAGATGTCGATAAGTTGTTCGATCAAATGAACCAATGGAGCTTTTTGCAGGTTTTCCCAATCGGCGATAAGCCGTGCAGGAAGAATGTTTTGCAGGTCCTCGAACCTATTGGTCTTGAAATGTAGCCAATAGTCGGGTTGGAATGCAGTTTCGTTTGTGATGAGTTGATAGAGGAAGGCCATTTTTGCCCGATGCAAAATATATTTTTCCGAGCTGTATATCAACGCTTTCATGGTTTCGATAAGCAACTGAATGGCATCGTTTGAAGAAAGGGATAACGCATCTCCAGAAATCACTTCATAGGATAGGCCACTGCTGTTTTTGTATAGCATCAGGTTTTCGATAACCAGTTTAGCCTGCGCATTGCTACGGACGAGAATGCCGATTTGCCGAGAGGCGTACCGCCCTGAGGAAATCCATTCGCCAATTTTTCCGCACATGTGTTGCAGAGCTTCTTCCATCACTTGTTTTCTGCGCCATCGGCCATCCGCGACCGGTAAATAGTGTATTTCGATGGAACCTAGGTCGGTATGGGTAAATTTGTTTGGTGGGATATGCTGTCTGCTGTTTTCATATGCTTTGATCAGCATGTGGCTATTTCCACGCTGTTCCCACCAGTTCCACTCTTTCTCGGTAAGACTGTTCTGCACTTTTTCATTCAGAGCCTGCTGCAAGAGTTGGGGAATGCTGTCGAACAGGTAATTATTGAAGGCAATGATATTCGGGAAACTTCTGAAATTGGTGTCCAAAGAACCGTTTTCGATAAAAACAGATTTTTGTTCAGGCGACAGATGAAAGGCTTGGACAATCTGCTCCTCTACTTGTTGCAAGAGGATGCGCCAATCGCCGTTTCGCCAACGGTAGATGCTTTGTTTGACATCGCCTACGATCAGATGTTCGTTCCATTCCCTTTTGGCATTTCCCAAAGCATTGATGAGCAAAGGACTGTAGTTTTTCCATTGGATGCGGGAGGTGTCCTGAAATTCGTCGAAGAGAAAATAGTTGTAGCGATTGCCTATTTTCTCCCAAATAAAGGTTGGATCATTGTTCTCATCCAAACCCAGTCTGTTCAACAGAATCTGCGAGTCAGAAATCAGCTGTGCCCCGTTTTCCTTTCGCCATTGCACCAATAGGTCGCTCATTTCCTTTAACAGCCGAAGGTAATACAGGTTGTTTTGCACTGCCTGGTACGCGATATAATTGGGGAAGAACAGCGATAGCTCTTGGATTTGGCGCAAAGTGGGCGCTACCTGTTTTTGCAGATCTTGGAGTACCATCTTATTGGAATCCGTATAGGGATCGTCATTGTCGATGAGGTCAATAAAGCGGTCAAATATTTTTTGCAAATCGGATGGAGAAAGTTTGCTAACATTTGGACTGATTTTGCTAGCCAGGATCAATGCATTTCGAGATTTTCCTTTCAGATCATCTGCCGTGAGCTGAAAACTTTTAAATATAGTCTGAAATGTTTGGATGGCCTCGCGCAATGTTTGGAGAAACAAAGCTGTTTTTTCCTGCACATCTTTGTTAAGGAGGAGAAATATGTCTTTGGCATCTGCCATGGCCAAACGGGCATTGAATTCTTGAAAATTTTCCGTGAAGATCAATCCTGCCAGATTCATCAGTTGTAGCCGGTAATTCCAGTTTTCGTTGTTGGCAATTTTCTTTTCGGCATAGTCCATGATCCATTCGAGCAGGTCAGGGCGCTCGTCCAACAGTTGGTTGAGCATGATGGTGAGATCTTGCTTCACTTTACTGCTGTTCATTTCTATTTTATACGCAGCGTCGAGATTGAGTTCGTAGGTGAAGCTCCGGATCACTTTTTGGGAAAAGCCGTCGATAGTACTGACGGTAAAATGACTGTAGTCGTGCAAAATTTTACGGAAAACGCGATGTGCCTTTTCCTGGATCAGCTGGTTATTCCATTGGGGAAACTGCTCCAGAAGCAATTTCTGGAAGGCTGCTGTTTTGGAGTCATTGCTACCTAAAGCCAATCCGTTCAGCACAGACAATATGCGCTGTTTCATTTCGGCCGTAGCTTTATTGGTAAACGTCACGGCTAAAATCTCGCGATAATTGTTTTCGTTCGTCAGCAACAAGGTAATGTAGTGTAGCGTAAGGCTAAAGGTTTTTCCCGAACCTGCGGAGGCTTTTAATATTTTTAAGGGGGCAGTTTGCTTCATATTGTGCAAGGACGTTAAGCTTGTTGCTTGAAATAGGTTTGCATGTTCTACAACGTTGAAGATTCTCTGTACGAATATATGAAAAACCAAGATAGTATAGCACCCTATTTTGCTTTTTCACATAGCTTAATGATAAGTATTCTTTTTTACTTTTTACTTTTCACTTTTTAATTCCTATCTTTGCATCCCCTCTTGCACGAAGCACGGGGGATATGTTGAATACATAAACTATTATAAAAAAACATGGCAACTAAAATCAGATTGCAAAGACACGGTAAAAAAGGAAAACCTTTTTACCACGTAGTAGTCGCCGATTCACGTGCTCCACGTGACGGTAAGTTCATCGAGCGTTTGGGCTCTTACAATCCCAACACCAATCCTGCAACAATCGTTTTGGATTTTGACAGAGCATTGTATTGGTTAAATGTTGGTGCTCAACCTACAGATACTACCCGTTCTATCCTTTCTTACAAAGGTGTTCTTTACAAAAAACACTTGGAAGGTGGCGTTAAAAAAGGTGCTTTTGACGAAGCTAAAGCGGAAGAACTGTTCGCGAAATGGGTAGAAGACAAAGAAGCGAAGATTGAAGGCAAAAAATCCGGCTTGGCACAATCGAAAGATGAAGCTAAGAAAGTAGCGCTAGAGGCAGAAGCAAAGAAAAAAGCAGAGAAGGCAGCAGCTATTGAAGCCAAGAATACTCCTGCTGTAGAAGAAGCTCCTGCAGAAGAAGAAGTTGTTGCAGAAGTAGAAGCTTCTGATGCAACCGAAGCCCCTGAAACAACAGAAGCTGCTGCGGAAAACACAGAAGAAACTGAAGGATAATTTACTATTCATACAGATTCAGAAAAGCCGAATTCATTACGAATTCGGCTTTTTTT
>JBEBRE010000035.1:0-24760 GCA_040394995.1 Sphingobacterium wenxiniae | reverse complement strand
TATAATAATTTTGTGCCATCTCCTAAATTAGTATCTTTGTTGATATATTAAAAAAACCTACGGGGAGGTTTTACACCAAAATCAAACAGTGATGGGAACAGAGAGCAAGAGACAACAACGGTTTGCTGGCGTCATTCAACAAGATCTAGCCGAGCTTTTTCAGCGTGAAGGCAATGTATGGGCGCCGGGAGCTTTTATTACGGTGACAACTGTTCGGGTTACGCCTGATCTATCCATAGCACGCGTTTACCTCAGTTTTTTAAATACCAAAACAGCGAAAGAAGATTTAAAACAAATACAGACCAAGACGTCTGAAATACGGTATAAACTGGGCATACGTATTAAAAATCAAGCAAGAATAGTTCCTCAGTTGGAATTTTTCTTGGACGACACCAATGAATACGTGGAGCATATGGATAAGTTATTTGCCGAAATCAGCAAGGAACCACGCCAATCAGAAGACTGATCGAAGGGATATATCCTTTGTTGTAATATGTCCTATATCTTAGATCATCGAATTGTTTTTCCACACCCTTCCTTAGCTGATGACGATGGACTATTAGCCATTGGCGGCGATCTCTCTGTAGAGCGACTTCTATTGGCTTATCAAAATGGCATTTTCCCCTGGTACACCGAAGACACACCCATCCTATGGTATGCACCGCATGAAAGATTTGTATTATTACCAAAAGAATTGATTATTCACAAGAGCATGAAGCAGTTTATACGAAACACCGACTTCATGGTTCGATGTGACACGGTTTTTTCGGATGTCTTGCAGAAATGTGCATCTATCAAACGTGCTGGACAAGATGGAACATGGCTAACAAATGACATGCAACAAGCGTATATAAAATTGCACGAGCTTGGCATCGCGCATAGCATCGAAACGTTTACCAAAAATGGCGATTTAGTCGGTGGACTATACGGCGTTCAAGTCGGCCGTGTTTTCTGCGGAGAAAGCATGTTTTCCGAAGTCTCCAATGCCTCTAAGCTAGCACTACTATATCTTTGCCAACATTTCGATTTTGAGCTGATTGATTGTCAGGTGTACTCTGAACATTTAGCTTCTTTAGGTGCGAAATACATGTCGACAGAAATGTTTCTCCGCATTTTACAACAACAGGAATATACCCATGACAGATTTTAGATCCTACTTTGACATTCCAGGCAATATCACGTATTTGAATACACCAGGCAATGGCCTGTTACCTCGTTCACACAAGATGTGGAGGCAAAAAAGGGAAAATGATTTTTTTGCGCCGGAAGTTTCGTTGCGAGAAGAACAAGGAAGCTTTATCGAACAAGTCAAAGATACGATTGCACGAGTATTCAATGCAAACGCCGAAAACACCTTCTGTACACCTAATTTTTCCTTTGGCTTTTCAACGCTACTAGATGGCTTTCCAAAAGACACACGCTTTTTATTGTTGCAGGAAGATTATCCTTCGCTGAATTATCCGGTTATCAGTCGTGGATTGATATACGACACAGTCGAAATAACTGCACGATTAGAGCAAGATATTGAAGAAGCCATAAAGGTTTTGAAACCACAAGTATTGTTGCTGAGTTTGGTACAATACATTACGGGCATAAAGATTGACCTGAATTTCATTAGGAACTTGAGGGCAAAATTTCCCGATCTTATCATCATCGGAGATGGAACGCAGTTTTTGGGAACAGAACCTTTTGACTTTGAAACATCAGGTTTCGATGCTATCGGGACGAGCGGATACAAATGGTTGATGGCTGGTTTTGGCAATGGTTTTCTGTTGATAAACGATCGCTTAAAAGACCATATCTATCAAAAAGCGCAATCCGGAAGCCGTCCAAAAGAGCAAATGTGGGCTTCAAAAACTATTCTGCATACTTTTTTTGAACCCGGGCATCAGGATACATTAGCACACGGCACGTTAGCACAATCGTTGTTGTTTTTGGAACAAGCAGGTTTAGAAAAGGTTCAACAGCACATCAAAAATCTCACTGAGATGGCTTACAAAGAATTTAATCTTAGACAATGGCTGTTACCGATGGTGGCTGAAAGAGCGATCAAATCACCTTTAATTAACATACAGGTGGACCCGAAGCTATATCCAATTCTTCTTGAAGAAGGTATCCGATGTTTCCCAAGAGGAACAGGCATCCGTATCGGTTTGCATGTGTACAATACGACAGACGACATTGCTCGGCTGTTAACCGTCTTGGAAAAAGTCGCCAAGTGATACGTAACCGCACAGATCAATCCCATAAAAATACCTGTATATGTCTGGATTATCTGTGAGATCATAAAAGTGGATATTTTTATGATATGCATCTGTTTAAATGTTGACATACCGATTAAAGCACAAAGTGACAGTATTAGAGAAATATCTTCGAGTAACCTCAAAATATCCCACGAATGCTTAATTTTGCAGTATGAATTTTAAAATTGGTGATTTGGTTCGTTTTGTGGACGAACCCATTGAAGGACATATCACATCATTTCAAGCCAATGATATCGTAGGCGTGACCGACAATTCAGGATTTGAGATTCCCGTTTTAGCCAGCAAAGTTACATTAGTGCATGGAAATATGCGTCGTGAAGACGACGAAGTAGCAGAAACCCCCACTCCAAATGCTCCTTTTATAGAACGTGGCATTTATGTAGCGGTGGAAGGTGAACAGAGGTTAGGTTTGGCCAAGTTCTATCTCGTGAACCACACTTCTTACAACCTTTTGGTGAGCATTTCGGAAATATCCGGCACCAAACGGACAGGCTTATTTTCCGAAAAGATTTTGAAAAGAAATTTTTCTACCTTCTATTCGGCAAATTTCAATCAAGTGGGAAAATGGCCTAATTTCCAGGTGCAGATCATCCGCCACAGTAAGATGTCCCATACTGCCACAAACCCGATTGATAAAGAATTTCGGGTGAAACCTATGGATCTTATTCTTTCTAAAGAGCATGATGAGATACTGGACACCAAGGTTTGGTTATTTGAATTAGACAAACCCGAGGAAAACATTGGTTTAAACAAATTGAAAGATCATTTTATCTCGCATAGACCTCATAAAAAGCCATAGTTAAGCAACACTTATTTTTTAAAAATCTTGACCCGGTTGAAGTGGTTTTGGCTTTCGAACGCTTAAAAAAAGCAACAAAGCTCCTAAAAACAATACTAGCCATCCCCACTTAAGGTGCAAGGTTTTAGAAAGGAGGTTGTCTGCTAACTTCATTCCAAAATAATGGTTGATCTTGAAGTAAACAGCCCCAAAAGCTAGTAAGCACCATCCCACATATATCCTAGTAAATATACGGTACAAGGAGACTTTACGCAAGAAAAGGAATAGGATACAAAGGCCCAAGAACCCATAAGTCAATACGAATAGGCTCGTGTCCGTTTCATACAGGTTCCAATTACCTAGAAGTGGCACCTTTAAAAAAGGAAAGAAAATGGGAGAGAGGGCAGTTATCAATATCCCTATCCAAGCAAGGGGTTTACTTAAAATGTACATTATGCATAATTATCCTACAAAATTTGCAAAAGTTTTGGAAAATATGGCTGAAAAAGCCGTGAAATAGAGAAGAATAAAAGCGACATAAATCACAAAATCAATAACTGGTAAATGATTGTTATCACTTTATTGCTCATGTTATTTTGCAAAATACTGGAAATAAGAGAATTGCATTTAATTTATAATGGTTCTAAATTCACTCTGTTGACACGTTTTTGACAGAATAAATCGGCTTTTCATCTACATTTGCAGGTAGAAAATTATTGAGCAAGATAAAGCTTTGAAGAATTTAAGAGTTATAGCGTTTACCCACAAGCATGTTGAGCTAAAAGATCTGGGGAATTTGGTCATCTGCAACGAGGAATTGGAGAGCAGATTAGTTAACCTAAAAAATTCATTGGATATTCCTGAAATCTTTTACATCGCCACCTGTAACCGTGTCGAATTTGTGTTCTGTGGAGGACATGAATTGACGGATGAGTTTATCGCTACGTTTATGGACAAAATGAATTTCTGTGTTCCTGCTGAACGCCTGCAGTGCTATTTAGGCCAGGTTACGCGTTATTCGGGCATGGATGCTTTGAATCATTTGTTCCGGATGTCTTGTTCTTTAGAGAGCTTGGTTGTGGGAGAGAAAGAAATCTTGGCTCAAGTGCGCCGTGCATATGAAAGATGCCGCGAAGCCGGGTTTACAGGTGATTACCTACGGCTAATCATGGATCGTTTGGTAAAGACGGCAAAAGAAGTATATACGCACACCAACATTTCCCGTAACCCTATTTCGGTTGTTTCTTTGGCATACCGTAAACTAAAAGAAGCAAAACTACCGCAACATCCACGCATTTTGGTCATCGGTTCAGGCGAAACAAACCAAAACTTGGCCAAATATCTCAAGAAACACCAACATTGCGATTTTGTTGTCTTCAACCGAACGCTGGAAAATGCCAAAAAACTTGCAGCAGATCTAAATGCCGAAGCCTATCCGCTTTCCGCGCTAGGTCAGTATAAAAAAGGCTTTGATGTCATGATTATCTGCACCGGGTCTCCTGTTGCGATTATTGACACCAACCTCTACCAAATGCTGTTGAACGGCGAAGCCGACAAAAAAGTTATTGTAGATTTAGGTGTTCCTAATGACGTCGATGCCGAAGTGATTGCCAACTTCCCTGTTCAATATATTGAAGTAAACAGCTTAAATGCTATTGCCGAGAAGAACAAGCAAGATCGCTATAATGAGTTAGAGCATGCAGATGCCATCATCCAACAAAATATCCAAGAATTTTTACCTATCCTAAAACAACGCCGGGTGGAAGTGGCCATGCGCGAAGTACCTGAAAAAATAAAGGAAATCAAATCTTTTGCACTAAACGAGGTCTTTGCGCAAGACGTACAAGGCTTGGACCCCCATGCACGCGAAGTGCTGGAAAAAGTCATTAACTACATGGAGAAAAAATACATCAAAGTCCCCATGGTCATGGCGAAAGACATCTTGGTAAAAAACGCACATACGGAGAATAATTAAGCCCTTTTCTTCCAAAATTTAGCCTAATTCTGACAATGAACGTCGGGATTATATGACTATTTGGTTAACTTTGTGCGCATTTTCACTTATAAACATACACAGCGTGGATAGAAAACTCATCATCGGAACCAGAGGTAGTCAATTGGCCTTGTGGCAGGCAAATTTCATCAAAGACAGGTTGGCCTCCATCGGGATAAACTCTGAGTTGAAAATTATCAAAACACAAGGTGATATTATCCAACACCTACGCTTGGATAAGTTGGAAGGAAAAGGTTTTTTCACCAAAGAGTTGGAAGAAGAATTGCTCAGTGCACAAATTGATTTGGCAGTCCATTCCCACAAGGACCTTCCAACGGTCAATCCTCCAGGACTTATTATTGCAGCCGTATCGGAACGAGAGGATCCTTCCGAATTGCTCATTATTCATAAAGATTGTGTAGATATCAAGAAAAGGCTATCACTGAAGCACAATGCTTCTATCGGCACATCGTCCAACCGCCGAAAGGCACAGTTGCTTTCCCTTCGACCCGATTTGGAATTTACCGACCTCCGAGGCAATCTGCAAACACGCATACAAAAGCTTCGGGATGAAAAATACGATGCCATCATGCTGGCCAAAGCTGGCATTTCACGCATGGAAATGGATCTCTCCGATTTTCATATCGAAGAAATTTCCCCCATCGAAATAATCCCTGCCCCGGCACAAGGCGTTTTAGCTGTTCAAATCCGTGAGTCGGACAAGGAGCTGTTCGAACTGCTCCAACAGATCAATGACGAGGAAGTAGCCAAAACTATCGCTGTGGAACGCAAGGTGTTGAATCTATTCGATGCCGGATGCCATGCACCATTAGGTTGTTACTGCCGTCAAACGGAAGACGGCAAGTATGAAGCTTGGACATCCATAGCGACAGACAATGAAGATTTCCCAAACCGCTATTACTTACAGTCGGATACGACAGAAGGGATGGCAGAACAGATAGCTGCTAAATACAAAAAGGACCGAAAATTGCCATCCTCAGTATTTATTACCCGTGATTTGGATGAAAATGCATACTTGGGGCGTTATTTGGCCAAGCATAATATTCAAGTAGATGCACGATCGCTGATCAAAATTTTCCCCACCATCAATAAGTTGGATTCATTTATCCTTAAACGAGCAGATTGGATATTTTTTAACAGTAAGAATGCCATCGATCATTTCTTTAAATTAGAACCATATGTCCTTAAAAAGACGAAGATAGCCGTGTTGGGAAGAGGATCGGAAGATGCCTTGCGCAAATACGATCGGGTAGCTGATTTTTCAGGGGACAATTTAGGAATCAAAACAGAAGAAATTGCAAAGGAATTTGCAAAGTTAGTCGACGGACAAACGGTATTCATTCCACGGGCCAAGGATTCGCTTATGTCGATTCAAAAAGCCCTTACGCCAAATACAACGGTCATCGACATGCCCATCTATGAAACCGTCTTAGAAGAAAACGTAGACAAGACCAATGCACAAGTTGTGATTTTTACGAGTCCGAGCAACGTCGAAGCCTATTTTCAGGAAAACCTGATTGATCCCGATCAAAAAATCATTTGCATTGGACATTCTACGGCAAAGACAGTTGAAGCAATGGGACTGCCCTATACCCTACCCTTCACGCCAGATGAAATCGGTTTGTCAGAGGCCATTTTTGGATTGGAGTATGAAGGATAAAGAAATGAAGAGCAAAGAACAAAGGACATTAGGTGTAACGCCGAAAATCCGGTCTGACATCTGAACTTACATCTTTTGTCCAAGGTCTAATTATCTAATATCTTACGTCAAACATTCTAATGTCTAACGTCTAATATCTAATATCTAACATCTAATACAATTAAAATGTTACAACGTCCAAGAAGAAATAGAAAATCAGCTGTGATCCGGGAGATGGTTCAAGAAACACGATTGTCACCTTCTAACCTGATCTTTCCTTTATTTATTGTCGAAGGACAGCAACAAAAAACGGAAGTATCTTCCATGCCAGGCATTTATAGATTTTCTATAGATAACCTTTTGCGCGAAGTGGAAAGCTGTTTGAAATTAGGTTTAAAGGCATTTGATTTATTTCCCAATATTGAGGAGTCACTCAAAGATAAATATGCGACCATTAGCTATCAGAAAGACAATCTTTACCTCAGAGCTATCGAGGCCGTGAAGAAAAACTTTCCGGAAGCATGTGTCATCACCGACGTGGCCATGGATCCTTACAGCTCAGATGGACACGACGGTATTGTCGAAAATGGTGAAATCATCAATGATGAAACCTTGGAGGTGTTGGGCAAAATGGCGTTGGCCCATGCCGAAGCCGGAGCAGATATTATTGCCCCTTCGGATATGATGGATGGACGTATTGGATACATTCGCCAGCTGTTGGATCAACATGGATTTACACACGTTTCCCTGATGTCCTATACCGCCAAGTATGCATCGGCATTCTACGGGCCTTTTCGCGATGCCTTAAACTCCGCACCGAAAGCTGGTGATAAAAAAACATACCAAATGAATCCGGCCAATGTCCGCGAAGCATTGATAGAAGCACAGTTGGACACTGAAGAAGGAGCCGATTTCCTAATGGTAAAACCCGGACTACCCTATTTGGATATCGTTAAATTATTGCATGATAATTTTGATTTGCCAATAGCTGTATATAATGTATCCGGAGAATATGCCATGCTGAAAGCAGCAGTTCATAATGGCTGGTTGAATGAAGAACGTGCCATTATGGAAACCCTATTGAGTTTCCGTCGTGCCGGAGCAACCGCTATCCTCACCTACCACGCCAAGGAAGTTTTGGAAAAAGGTTGGTTGGGATAAGTCATATCCTTCGATACACCATTTTGTAATACATCACATTATTATGTCAACAACAATTCAAGATATTTCACGTGAAAAGTCTGCGGTACTTTTCCAAAAAGCAAAAGAGTATTTCCCAGGAGGAGTGAATTCGCCTGTACGAGCTTTTAAATCTGTATACGGCACACCCTTATTCATCGAACGGGGCGACAAGGCCCATATCTGGGATGCGGATGGGAATGAATTTATTGATTTCTGCTGTTCTTGGGGGCCATTGATCTTGGGCCACAACAACGATCAGATTCGCGAGGCCGTTGCCCAACAATTGAACAAAGGTCTGAGCTTTGGCGCACCAACCCGCTTGGAAAATGAATTGGCAGAGCTGATTCTCACCCATAACCGCTTCGTTGAAAAAATCCGCTTCGTCAGCTCCGGTACAGAGGCTGTCATGTCGGCCATACGATTGGCAAGAGGCTATACCAAGCGCGATAAAATCGTCAAATTCGAAGGTTGCTATCACGGCCACTCCGATTCGCTGTTGGTTAAAGCCGGCTCGGGATTGGTGACCTTTGGCGAAACCTCGTCGGCCGGTGTGCCAAAGGCTTTTGCTGATGAAACCATCGTGATAGCACTGCACGATAAGCAAGCATTGGAGGAAGTCTTCACGCAGTTTAAAGATCAGATCGCCGCAGTAATTATCGAAGGTATCCCAGCTAACAATGGTTTGCTTATTCAAGATAAAGATTATATCCATTACCTCCGCCAAATCACTAAATATAATGGTGCACTGCTCATCTTTGATGAGGTAATCACAGGTTTTCGCTTGGGTTTTGAAGGTGCAGCCAACTATTACGATATCCAACCCGATATTTTGACCTATGGAAAAATTATCGGTGGCGGAATGCCTGTAGGAGCATATGGCGCGTCCAAAGAAATCATGGGGCATATATCTCCTGATGGAGGTGTTTACCAAGCTGGCACTTTGTCCGGCAATCCGGTCGCGATGGCTGCCGGTATTGCTGCCTTAGCCACTTTGGCACAGACCGGTTTTTATGAAAAACTCGAAGAGACAACACAACATTTCGTGCAGACCCTTCGGGCATACGTCGCGGATAAAAACTATGAGGTGAAGATTTTCACGGTTGGATCTATTTTTTGGTTTGCGTTTACCTCGGCAGACAATATTCAACGTGCGGACGAGATCGATCCGGCATCCATGGAAAAATACAAGATCATGCACCGGGAACTATTAAAAAGGGGTGTTTATTTTGGGCCTTCGGGCTATGAAGTGGGGTTCATATCTGCGGCGCATACGTCAACAGATCTAGAACAGGCAATTCAAGCCATTAAAGAATCATTAGATATTGTTTTTCAATAAAGAGAAAACAATTTTATGCTATATTTGTTAATAACCCGATGAACATAATAGAATTAAAACAAAAAATATGAACATGAAAACATTAACTGCTGCGTTAGCCGTATTTGCATTATCGGCAACCGTTGTTTCTTGTAACCAAACGACAAAAAACAAAGATGGCGAGGTCCAAGATTCCACCGCTTTGCAAGATTCGGTAGGTGCTATTGCCGTCAATCCTTTGAGCCATTCGAAAGAATTTCCGGGAGCAACCTTGAAAATTGCCTCTATTACTACGGAAAAGGTCGGTACGGATTCGGCTAAAGTAACCGTCAAATACGACGTAAGTAATTTCCAGTTGACGGAACAAACAGAACATGACCACCATATGGCGAATTCGCATGATGGCCAGCATATTCACTTTATTTTGGACAATACACCGTATGCAGCACTATACAAGCCTGAGCATACCGTAACTGTTCCTGTTAATTCTGAACATTATTTGATGTCGTTCTTATCACGTTCATTCCATGAATCGATTAAAACACCAGAAGCATCTAAATTGGTAAAGTTTAAAATCGATGCAGATGGCAAAATTGAACAATTGCCGGCTCCAACAGAAGTGGGTTTGTTCTATAGCCGTCCAAAAGGCGACTACAAAGGCGCTGACACTAAGCAACTGCTATTGGATTTCTTTGTAGCCAACGGTACATTGGGTGCTGACGGATATAAAGTAAAGGCCGACATCAATGGGCAGGAATTCACATTGGATCAGTGGGTTCCTTACGAAATTTTAAACCTGCCATTGGGTGAAAACGTTATTAAATTGACATTGGTCGATAAAGACGGTAATGCTGTGACAGGCGACAATGTTTCTGTAGAAAGAAAAATTAATCTTTTGGCAGAGTAAACAATCTAGCAAGCAAACAAAAAGCCGACATTTCAATGTCGGCTTTTTGTTTGCGTATTTTGGTTTATCCGGAGAAGGTTAAAACCCAACGCTTTTTAAATTCAACCCTGCTCGTTCGTCCAGGCCGAAAAGCAGATTCATGTTTTGTACGGCTTGTCCGGAAGCGCCTTTCAGCAGGTTATCGGTAATACTCACAATCAAGAGTTTATTGCCATGTTTTTCCAAATGGATAATACTCTTATTGGTATTCACCACTTGTTTTAAATCGATATTGGTTCTGCTTACCCACGTAAAAGGATGGGAAGCATAATAATCCTCATAAAGCGCATACGCTTCCTCTGCTGTCAAATCCGATTCCACATAGATCGCCGAGAAAATGCCTCTTGGAAAAGCGCCCCTTTGAGGAACGAGGTTAATCCGTTGCATGGCTCTTTCCAAAAGCGATTCCTCCGACACAGGCAGAAATCCTGCCTGCAGTTGCTCCAATGATTCAGAAATTTCCTGCAGGTGCTGATGTTCAAACGACTTGTAAGCAGATAGATTGCCACTCCGCCAAGAAAAGTGTGAGGTCAGTGTCGGCTTTTGCCCTGCTCCCGTCGAACCGGTGGTAGCATTGATGTGGATCTGTTCGGGCAATAGGCCTTTGGTCGCCAAGGGTAACAGGGCCAATTGGATATTGGTCGCAAAACAGCCCGGATTGGCAATATATTGTGCCGTGCGAATGGTCTCGCGGTTTAGTTCGGGAAGGCCATATACAAAATGTCCGCCTTGATAGGCCGTGTTTGCGTTCAAGCGGTAATCTTGCGAAAGATCAATAATCTTCACTGATGGATCGATAGGGTTGGCTTCTAAAAACTTGCGTGCATCACCATGTCCGACACAGAGGAAAAGTACATCAATATTGGAATGGAAATCCACTGAAAATTCCAGTTCTGTATCACCAAACAAGTCATTGTGTACGGCATACACCTTGTTACCGGCATTAGACGCCGAATTCGCAAACACAATCTCTACATCCGGGTGATAAATCAATATCCGTAACAATTCGCCACCTGTGTAACCTGCTGAACCGATAATGCCAACTTTAATTTTGCTCATGATTATTTCTTTGTTGCGGTTGAGATTCCCATACTCCAATGGGTGGACTGTTAACATCTCAACCATCCTAAATTATACCAAACTTAAATCGATTTTCTGAACTCCAAAAATTCCACATCGGGTTCTTGTAATTGAAAACCTATTTCTTTGTAAAGGCTTTGCGCGGTTAAGTTGTCAACCTGGGTGGAAAGCTGCACGAAAACCGCTCCTTTGTCTTTTGCAAATGAAAAGGCTTGTTCAATCAACTGCCGTCCGATGCCTTTCTTCCTAAAATCTTTATCGACATACAAGTCATTTAGAATCCAATTTCGGGTAGTTCTCGCAGAAGAATATTTTGGATAAAGCTGGGTAAATCCCACGGCTTTGTGCTCTTTGTAAGCAAGAAAAACAATGGATTCATGATTTTCCATGCGCTCTCGAAGAAAGTTCCGAGCTCGCTCCACATCAGATTCCTGCTTGTAGAAAACCCGATATGCATCGAATAGGGGAACGACATCTTCTAGTTGCTCAAGCGTCGCTTGCTTAATCATCACTTTTGGCTGTTAACCTTATGCCAAATAAGTGTTTGATTTCCGAATATCTTCGAGAAACCTTTGACGTCTTCACCAGTATACCCCGCGTTCATTTCGCCGTATGTACCAAATTTGCTAGACATCAAATCATGATTGGACTCAATCCCGATAACCACAAAGCGGTAAGGATACAATTCCACGATAACCCTTCCGGTAACCGTTTCCTGAGACGATTGCAGGAAGGCTTCGATATCCCGCATAACAGGGTCATGCATTTGTCCTTCGTGCATCCAGTTGCCATAGAAAGCCGCAATTTGATCCTTCCAAGACAGTTGCCACTTGGTTAGCGTATGTTTTTCCAACGTATGGTGTGCCTTGACAATAATGATCGAAGCTGCTGCTTCAAAACCTACACGGCCTTTTATACCGATAATGGTATCGCCCACATGAATATCACGACCAATGCCATATGGTTGTGCGATTGCTTGTAAGGTTTGGATAACCTCCACCGGCGACATAAACGCTCCATTTAATCCAATGGGCTCACCTTTTTCAAAATCAATCGTAATCTGTTGCGGTGTTGTCGACGTGACAGGTGTAGGCCATGCCGATTCTGGCAAGTATTGGTTAGAGGTCAACGTTTCTGCGCCACCAACCGATGTACCCCATAAACCCTTGTTGATCGAATATTTTGCTTTCTCAGCCGTATATTCTACACCATGCTGATTTAAGTATGCGATTTCATCTTCGCGGGAGAGTTTCAAATCACGAATAGGCGTGATAATTTCCACACCCGGAATCAAAGTTTGGAAAATCATATCAAACCGAACCTGATCGTTTCCAGCTCCGGTAGAACCGTGCGCTACGCATGCTGCACCGATTTTTTTAGCATAGTTGGCAATGGCCGTAGCCTGGCATACACGCTCTGCAGACACTGACAGCGGATACGTAGCATTTTTCAATACATTGCCAAAAATCAAGTATTTAATCGTATCGCGATAGTAGTCTTCCGTTTCATCAATAGTAGAATGGGATTTCACACCCAATGCATAGGCTCGTTTTTCAATCTCTTGTAATTCATCCGCAGAAAAACCACCGGTATTGACCACCACGGAATGGACCTCCAACCCTAAATCTTTTGACAGATAAATACAGCAAAAAGACGTATCCAATCCACCACTAAACGCTAATACTACTTTCTTCATCCTTTATTTTCTTATTTTATGTTCGTTAATGATAGCTTCAAATGTACACATTATATTCCTTTCACTTGGCCTGTTCCCACGGGAAAAACCGTTACAACAAATTTTTTCATAGAACGGAACAATTTTGCTTCGATACGTTTAAGCAACGATTGTTTCTTGACAATGCGATCCAAACGCTCTTTAGCTTCCGCCTTACGCTGGATTTTCTCTTTCAGCTCCCGTTCCTTTTCCACCGGATCCCACAGCATTGCTGTGCACATGCAGTTTTTACGTTCTTTGCTCACCAAGATGTCATAATTGATGCAGGATTGGCATCCTTTCCAAAACTCCTCGTCCTGTGTCAATTCGGAATAGGTTACCGGTTCATAGCCCAGATCAGAATTAATTTTCATCACGGCCAGTCCAGTCGTTAAGCCGAATATCTTTGCTTTCGGGTATTTCTCACGTGACAGGTCAAATATCCGCTTTTTGATAGCCTTGGCTAAGCCTACTTTCCGAAATTCGGGATTCACGATAAGGCCGGAATTGGCCACGTAATCTCCATGGCTCCAGGTTTCAATGTAACAGAAGCCAGCCCAGCGACCATCTTTGTGCAAAGCAATCACGGCTTTACCCTCTTCGATTTTGCGCGCCACATATTCCGGCTTACGACGGGCAATACCGGTACCACGAGCCTTCGCAGACTCAAACATTTCGTTGCAAATGGTCTCTGCATAGCTCACATGAGCGACGGTGGCAGGAATAATTAAGAAATCTGAAAGTGTCATCTTGATGATGCGACCTAAAATAAATAGCACTTATGTGCAGTCAAAAACTAAAATGATTTAACAAGAGGAAACCACCGAGCTGGGTAATTGTCCAAGTGGAAGTAGCCTGCCTCCGAATCAAGCCCGAGGCAGAATAGGTCGTCGAAATCGCAAAATAGGACAATTAACCGTTGCAAAAGCACACGATGCCCCCGCCACAAACTTTTGATGCGCTTGTGCGGGTAAAGATGTATGTACTTTTGAACACTGCATGTATTGTCTATTTTATCTTCTGATAGCGCAAAAATAAAAAATAAGTTTTTGTTTTACGCAATAACCGAACAGATTTTTTAATAAAAAAATATTTCTGTATTGCTCTTATCATCAATATACTAACAAGACTTCTGTTTTGATAAAAGGTTTAAAAATCCCCCTAATCCCAATAAACCGCATACATGTCAAGTTTAGCAAATTTCGGCGTCGTTTCGACAGCTTGCTATGAAAGTATTCAGGGATGTACGAGGCGAAATCTGTAAATATATAGGATTATTCACTTATTCATCCATAGATTTCCTTCGGAGAGCCCTCCGGGAAACCCCGTTCCAATTCTCAAATTATCACATTCCAACATTTTCAAATTATCAAATTTCCAAATTTTTCCCATACTTTTGCATAACGAATAATCGAAAACAAATATGGTTGGCCCAAGTATTATTTTTTACATTTTTTTTGCCGTTCCTTATATTTTTGTCATGTATTGGCTAGTGAAGCAGGACAAAAAGAAATATGCTTGGGGACTGGTCATTGTAACGTTGATTGCCATTTTGGGAATTTATGTTTCGCAGAAAGCAAGCAAGAATGCCATTCAAAACTATAAGCAACATCAAATCGATGCGCGCGAGATTGAAAAAGAAAATCAGCTCGACTCTTTGAAAAAGAAATAGATGGGGCGTGTTGACTGCTGGAAGTTGCGATAGCCCTTTTATTTGGATCTTGGCGACTTTGCGCAACCTCCAAGATCCGGAAAACACACTATTTCAGATTATCCAACAGCCTGAACATTTCCTGTCGCATAGCCGTAGTGCCTCCGGTATAGTTGTTGACCAACAGACTAAACGTCACCTTTTGACCAGATGCATTCGTTTGGTAACCCGTATAACCCAATACACCACCTATCGTACCGCTTTTCATTGACATCTTATTGATAGTAGGCAAACTCTTTTCAAAATCTGTAAACCATGGCCGGTCCAAAGCGTAATTCATGATTTTGGACATGGCCAATGATGTGACCCGATTTTGAGGAGATAGACCCGAACCGTCTTTGATTTGCAACTCGCTTGTCGGAATGTTCAAGCGTTGTTCCCAATATTTGGCCACGAGCCTTGCCGCTTCATCGGTTTCTGTCTTGTTGCCGCTGATAAAGCCGATACTTTTTAACAAGGCTTCGCCATATAAGTTGATACTTTTTTGATTAAACCAATAGACGATGTCCTTCAAAGGCGGAGAATGATGCACATCCAACTCCTTTTTATTTGTAGGTAGTGCAATGCCCTCATTGGATAAACGTTTTGCTGTGGTGGCCGTAAGACTATCCACAGAGATACCGTTTGACATGAGGCTTTGTTTCAGCTGATACGCCAAGTCCAATGCCGGATCAGGCACGGATATTTCGATCGTCTTTTTCAAGTCTTTGCCATATGTGCCCCGCAGATAGATGATTTGTGAATAGGGAGCCGTATAGCCATAAACATTGTCTCCTGTTCCGTTGGCACCGGTCTTCACTTCATTGACGATTTGCACAAAACCCAAGGAATGGGTTAGTTTGCTGATGGGCGCATCTTCTCCGACATTTCGTGGCGAGAACACCACACCAATTGAATTTTCCCGCCAATTCAGCCCCGAAATACCTGCCCCATAATAGTTACCCATATCACCCCAATTCCATCCACTGGGCATATCATAACCGTTGTAATACAAATCGTCTCCGATAATACGGCCATGCACACCCTGTATTCCGGCATTTTTGATATGATATACCCACTTGTTTAAAACGGTCTCTTCATTGCTCTGCGGATAACGATCGCTACCCAATGTAGGATCACCTGTCCCCTGTACAATAATATCTCCGTGCAGAATGCCCAAACTGTCAATTTCGCCGGTATAGGATAGATAGGTTTTATAGGTATATTCCGGGCCAAGAATATCCAATGCCGTAATGGATGTGATGACTTTCAGCGTAGAAGCTGTAGGAAGGCCTAACGTACCATTTTGGTTGAAAATCACATTCCCGGTTTTGCTGTCCAATACAGTCAAAGCCGCAATGCCATTAGGGAGCTTCCCTCCGGACATAAAGCGTTGGTATGCCGTATTGATTTTGCTTTTCAGTTCTTGTCCGAATGCAGGAGCTAAAGTGGCAATGGATAAACTCCATAAAAATAAAATAGCGTGTATGTGTTTTTTCATCATATGCGTATTGTTCATCAACAAACCTAAATAAATTCACTTTTATATGCAATACAATTGCGTGAGCATATAAATTGAATTTATTTAGCTCTCCTCTGCCATTGAAGAATTATTATTGAAATATAGGGACAAACAGCTTGCCACCTTTACCTTCACCGTGTAAAAATATCATTTCAGTTGCAAGGTTACTGTTAATTTCAGCTCAAATGAGTGGCCATTTTTCATCCTTATTCAGTAACTTGCAGGGTGAAATTGATTAAACAGATATGACATATTTAGAAAGACTGACCGCCATACGATCGGAAATGAAATCCCTAGAAATAGATGCATACATTATTCCATCTTCTGACCCCCATATCAGCGAATATTTACCCGAAAAATATAAATGTATTGCTTGGGCATCTGGATTTACCGGCTCTGCCGGAACATTGGTGATTACCCAAGATTTTGCGGGGCTTTGGACTGATTCCAGGTACTTCGTACAGGCAAACGAACAGTTGGCCGGTACAGGATTTGAGTTAGTGAAATTAAAGGTTCAGGGATCGGCAGAATATGCCCAATGGCTTTCACAGCGGTTAGCTAAGGGAAGCAAGGTTGCTTTTGATGGTTATCTGGCATCTGTTGCCGTCGCTCAAGCTGTGCAAGATACATTGACACCACTCGATATTAAAGTGGATGGAAGTGTCGATATCTTGGCGACAATATGGCTTGACCGCCCTGCATTGCCAACAGCCAAAGCCTATGTATTGGACGAATCAATAACCGGAGAAACAACAGTCAGTAAACTTAACCGCATTCGGACTAAGCTCAACGAAAAACATATCGATGCGCATTTGATATCATCTTTGGACGATTTAGCTTGGGTGTTGAATATTCGTGGGCGGGATGTCAGGTGTAATCCTGTTGTATTGGGTTTTCTTCTCTTAACAGGAGACAAGAACACGTTGTTTATCGACCCGACGAAACTGACCGAGGCAGATAAACAGGTTCTGGGAGCTTCCGGCGTCGATATCGCAGCATATAACCAAGCCTTCCCTGCCGTTCAATCCTTACATGCAGCACGCATTTTGTTAGATCCAAAGCGGACGTGTTTTACGATGTACGATGCCATACCGAATACCGTGCAGATTATAGAGGATATGAATCCATCGACCTTGTTTAAGGCCGTGAAGAACGACGTGGAAATTACCCACACGCGAAACGCCATGGTAAAAGATGGGGTCGCTATGACCAAATTCTTTAAATGGGTGGAGGAAGAAGTTGCCTCCGGAAAACTAAGCGAAATATCCATTGCAGAAAAACTGCAACATATACGGGCACAAAACGATGGCTTTGTCGACATTTCCTTTGATACTATTGCAGGATATTTGGCACACGGCGCTTTACCACATTATAAAGCCACCGAGGAAAGCAACGCCACCTTAAGAGCAGAAGGCCTGTTGTTGGTCGATTCAGGTGGACAATACCTTGATGGTACAACCGATATCACTCGGGTAGTGTCTTTAGGAAATATAACAGAGGCAGAAAAAGAGGACTATACACTGGTATTGAAAGGCACCATTGAAGGGTCGCAAGCTATATTCCCCAAAGGAACGAGGGGTTATCAAATTGATGCCATCACACGCCGGCCGATGTGGGAAGCCTTACGCAACTACGGTCATGGAACAGGCCATGGCGTTGGTTTTTTCCTGAATGTGCATGAAGGCCCTCATGTATTTAATCCGTCCCCCATCGATGTACCATTGGAAGAAGGTATGATTACTTCCATAGAACCAGGGCTGTATCGCGAAGGAAAATACGGCATCCGTATTGAAAACCTGGTGCTAAGCAAGCTGTTGTCGAGCAATCTATTCGGAGACTTCATGGATTTCGAGACATTGACGATTTGTTATATTGCGACAGATTTGGTTGACAAATCACTGTTGGACCAGAAACATATCGATTGGCTGAACAATTACAATGCATGGGTATTTGAAAAACTTTCAGCCCATTTATCAGCCGAAGAAAGTGCCTGGTTAAAGGGGAAGACGAAGGCAATATAACAATCTATAGAGATCATAAAAAAGCCACGCGATGTGGCTTTTTTTATAAACAGATCAACTATTCTCCGTCAAGGGCAAGGTGTTGATCCAAATCTGCACCGCTCACCTCTGCCCTGATCTTCGCTTCTAATTCGTCACTTAGATCGGGATTGTCCAACAACAACGCTTTCACCGCATCACGACCTTGGCCCAACTTAGTATCGCCATAACTAAACCAGGAGCCCGACTTCTTGATAATGCCATATTCCACACCCAAATCGATGATTTCGCCTACTTTAGAAATACCCTCGCCAAACATAATGTCAAACTCGGCAATACGGAAAGGAGGAGCAACCTTGTTTTTAACAATCTTCACTTTCACACGGTTTCCAGATACCTCGTCGGCATCTTTAATCTGTGACGTACGACGGATATCCAAACGCACAGAAGCATAGAATTTCAAGGCATTACCGCCAGTAGTGGTTTCCGGATTGCCAAACATCACGCCTATTTTCTCGCGAAGTTGGTTGATGAAGATACAACAACAGTTTGTTTTGGAAATCGTACCGGTCAGTTTACGCAAGGCCTGCGACATCAGACGAGCTTGGAGACCCATTTTTGAATCGCCCATTTCGCCCTCAATCTCTCCTTTGGGGACCAATGCTGCCACAGAGTCGATCACAATGACATCAATGGCACCGGAACGAATCAGGTTATCGGCAATCTCCAAGGCTTGTTCACCATTATCTGGCTGGGAGATCAAGAGGTTTTCGACATCAACTCCTAATTTTTGGGCGTAGTATTTGTCGAAGGCATGTTCCGCATCGATAATGGCTGCGATCCCCCCTTTTTTCTGGGCTTCAGCAACAATATGTGTGGCTAAAGTCGTTTTACCCGAAGATTCAGGGCCATAAATTTCAATAATACGACCTTTGGGCACACCACCAATGCCTAATGCAATATCCAGGCCCAATGACCCTGTGGAAATAGCTTCCACTCGCTCAACAGCAGCGTCACCCAATTTCATAATCGTACCTTTGCCATACGATTTTTCCAATTTATCTAATGTTAGCTGTAAAGCTTTCAGTTTATCTGCGTTACTCATATTTTTAGTATTATGAAGTCAAAAATAAAACAAAAATTTATATTTCAAAAATTATTTTACTAATAAAATTAGTTTAAAGCCTATTTAAAAATAGAACTAATCTTGCATGTCTATCCTTCGACTAAGCCTGCACTGAGCTTGACGAAGTGCTCAGAGATAACACTTCCGTTTTTTTGTCACGCTGAGCGTGAGTCGAAGCGCGATAAAAAAAATATAAACATAAAGTTTAAGCAGGCTCTTATTTTACTAGTTCTTTTATTGTTCTCGCCTTATAAGTCTTCTCAAAGTATTTGCAAAAGTAAGTGATCGGACAAATGTCACACTTGGGCTTACGAGCCACGCAGATATATCGTCCGTGCAAAATGAGCCAATGATGAGCAATAGCAATGGTATCTTTGGGCAGGTATTTTACAAGTTGTTTTTCGACCGCCAAAGGAGTAGTGGCGTTACTCGTCAAGCCTAATCGATTACTTACACGAAATACATGGGTATCCACAGCCATCGCCGGATTATTGTACACTACAGAAGAGATGACGTTAGCAGTTTTTCGGCCTACGCCCGGCAACTTCACCAAATCTTCTACCTTCTCCGGGACTATACCATCAAATGTTGTAACGAGCTTTTGAGCCATACCCACTAAATGTTTAGCCTTATTGTTGGGATAGCTTACCGAGCGAATATACGTAAAAACTTCATCGGGATTGCTGGCCGCTAATGATGCAGCGTCAGGAAATCGTTCAAATAACGCCGGGGTCACTTGGTTGATGCGCTTATCCGTACATTGTGCTGATAAAATAACGGCAACGAGCAACTGAAAGGGGTTGCTATAATGAAGTTCGGTTTGCGCATCAGGACTATGGGTGGAAAAATACTTGACAAATTCTTGATATCTTTCTTTTTTCTGCATACACAAATATACATGAAGTTTTTGAGCTTCACGCGAGCAAGAGCACACAAAATTGCCCCAGTTCGTGTCTCCACATATAAAACAAAACATTCCGGTTCGCGAAGATATAAATCGGGCGACTGGATGTTACAGGGGAAAATTATTCAATGCTCTTCATAAAAAAACAAAGTCTCTAATTTTACTTAGAGACTTTGCCTTTTACTTCCTTAAGCTTCTTGAAAACGCTAAAATGTTTTCAATTGTCTGAGGGTTAGGGTCTTTTACCAATGCTTTAAGATTGGATTTAAGGTTTTCTTCAAATATCTCATCTGTTTTCCCGACCATACTAATCACCTCGACGCTTAATTCGGTATCATTTTGTGTAAAGTATTCTACCATAAGCGTTTCTTTTTATATACCTTATAAACGCATAAAGAGAATTTATATTATATAATATTTAACATTTTTTCACTTTTTTGTCTGTATATACTTGTCAGCCTCTTGAATGGCCTTGTAAGCATTAACGATGCCACCCGTGACACTGATTTCATCCAAATACACTTTTTTATTTGATCCATCTATCTTCACCTTCACTTTTTGGTCCACTTTGGTGACGGATTTAAGAATAATATCTTTTACTTCCTTTGCTGTCAGCTCAGGATAATAGGAACGCAATAAAACTGCCAATCCTGAGACTACGGGCGCAGCCATACTCGTGCCATCCTGCTCTTTATATTTCGATTCGGGCATTGTAGAATTGATTTTGACGCCAGGCGCAAAAACATCAACCGATTTATAACCGAAGTTGGAAAAATTGGCTAACAATTCATCGTTTACCTTGGACGAGGTTGCGCCTACAGTAATCCAATTGGACGCTTCGCCGACAATTGCTTCCACGCTATCCGTATAGTATTTCATAGGATAATTTTTTACCACATCATTGTCCTTGGAATCATTTCCTGCCGCATGTACCAATAATACATCTTTTTCTGCTGCATATTTCACAGCTTCATCCACGGTTTTTTTATTATAGACATAACCTTTACCAAAGCTCATGTTGATGACTTTGACCCCATTATCTACGGCATAGCGTATACCGTTGGCTACATCCTTATCGCGTTCATCACCATCAGGAACGATGCGTACCCCCATAATTTTTACATTGTTGGCAATACCGTCAATACCGATGCCGTTTTGACGTTTTGCGCCGATGATACCTGCCACATGCGTACCGTGATCAGCATCGGGACCTTTAATATCAGCATTTCCATAATGACGTTCTGTCGCATCTTCATAGTTGTCGCCAACGATATGGCGGGAATCGTAATTTTTGTTCAGATGATATTCGGCTTGGTTACGGAAATATTCTACCCCCTCCCCCAGCTCTTCGTAAAACTTCTCGAATGTCGTGTTTTCCAATTCTTTCTTAGCCATTCGGATTGCCATTTTCTGACGGTCGGAGGTCGTGTTGAAGTTGTCCAGATCGGCTTTTGTGATCTCTTTAGGGTCTTTACCCAATGCTTTAACGACCGCGTCTATTTCCTCTTTCAATCGACTGTAGTTGATGTTTCCAAAGTTCGCCTGGTCCAGTTTCGAAGTATACTCACCGATCATTCTTTGGTAGGACACAAATTCCCGGCGTTCCGCTTCGGTAAGCGGTGTAGTAGGAAGGACAGAGATGTACTTTGGCTCATATAACCGGATAAGACGTGTCATTTCCAAATTATCGTATTGCACATTTTCACCGTTTGCATTGCCCAAGAAATTCCAACCATGTACGTCATCGACGTAACCATTTCCATCATCGTCAATACCATTACCAGGAATTTCCTTTTCATTCACCCACATGACATCTTTTAGATCTTCATGCTGATAATCAATCCCTCCGTCCAATACTCCCACAATGACAGGTGTAGACTTACGTCCTTGAAGCAACTCATAAGCTTTCTCTGTACTGATGCCCATAATACCATCCTTTTGTAGGTCAAGATTATACCAATTGGGTGGGTTATTGTTTTTAGCGGACTGTGCGAAACCGGAAAAGGGAAGTATGCTAATACCCAACAGGGTTATAAATTTCAACGTTCTTACCATCTTTTTTCATTTACCTTATCGCAAATATAAGGCAAGCCGGTGGTAGTTGTTGTTAAAAAACCATAAATACATATACTTTTTACATAACTTTCTCCAATACCCATCCGTTCGCCCCGGTTCGTGAGGACACGAACCGAGGCACTTTGATGCTCTATTTTTCGCTGTCTCTGTGAAGCTCAAAAAACTTCATGTATATTTGGGATGATAACAGTTGAACTTATGAATAGAAATTGGAATTATATGATAATTGTTGGAGCTATGCTTGCTTCTTGCACAGACCAAGCGGAGAAGACCCCGGTAGAATGGCCAAAGGCAGCCGCGCCTATTGCTGATAGGAAACCACACCTGCGTATTATCCATGGTGATACGGTGAATGATGAGTATTACTGGATGAACGACTATTTTAAGAAAGGTCCAGATACCGCCAATGTCATTGCTTACCTAGAAGCAGAGAATGTGTATACCAAGGCCATGATGGCCGGAACAGAAGACTTTCAAAAATCGCTGTTCGAGGAGATGAAAGCCCGTATCAAAGAGGCAGACGAGTCTGTTCCGTACTTTAAAAATGGCTACTATTATTATACCCGGACGGAAGAGGGCAAGCAGTACTATAAGTATTGCCGGAAAAAAGGCGCTCTTGACGCCACAGAGGAGATTTTGCTGGACGTGGATGCCATGGCAGAAGGTTATCCTTATTATGCGGCAAGCGGTTTCTCCGTTAGTCCCGACAATAAACTACTGGCCTTCGGAGTAGACACGGTGTCCCGAAGGGAATATACCCTTCATGTCAAGAATCTGGAAACAGGCGAAATATTATCCGACAGGATCGACCGCACCACAGGCGGTGCTGTTTGGGCCAATGACAACAAAACCTTGTTTTACACGTCCAAGCATCCTGTAACATTGTTGAGCGAAAAGATCAAGCGCCATACACTGGGCACAGACAGCAAAAGTGATGCTGTGGTTTATGAAGAAAAGGATAATACGAATTATATCGGTGTGGGCAAATCAAAGAATGGTAGATACATCATGATTTATTCAGGTGGGACGCTCTCTTCAGAAGTGTTTTTTCTGGAAGCTGACCATGCTAACGGTACATTTAAGTCGTTTCAACCACGGATGAAAGATGTATTGTATTCAGTTACACCATTAGACGATCGTTTCTTGATCTTAACGAATGACGATGCCAAGAATTTCAAGGTGATGGAAACGCCGCTGGACAAAACGACCAAAGAAAATTGGAAGACCTTCATTCCCCATCGCGAGGATGTCCTGGTATCAGAGATTGATGAATTTAAGGATTTCTTGGCTATTTCCGAGCGTAAAAATGGCTTGACCCAGATGGCTATTCGCTCCTTGAAGGATGGTTCGCAACACTATTTGGATTTTGGCGAAGCTGCATATACGGTGTATCCCAGCACCAACGTAGAGTACAATACCGACATCCTGCGGTATGGCTACACATCATTGGTGACGCCATCTTCCACCTTCGATTATAATATGGTGACGAAGGAAAAAGAGCTCAAAAAACAACAGGAAGTACTCGGAGGTTATGATGCCAAAAAATACACAACGGAGCGCGTATTTGCAACAGCTACTGACGGTACACAAATCCCGCTTTCCATCGTGTACAAAAAAGGCTTTAAGAAAAATGGCAACACACCGTTGTTGTTGTATGGATATGGTTCTTATGGCATGTCCATGGATCCAACCTTTACCTCTACGCGGTTAAGCCTATTGGACAGGGGGTTTGTTTTTGCCATAGCCCATATTCGAGGTGGCGAAGAAATGGGTCGGCAATGGTATGAAGACGGTAAAATGATGAAAAAAATCAATACGTTTACCGATTTCATCGATTGTGGCAAATACTTGGTCAACGAGAAATATACGCGTTCTGAGCACTTATATGCGCAAGGAGGAAGCGCTGGAGGCTTATTGATGGGTACAGTAATGAATATGGCGCCGGATTTATGGAATGGCATCATCGCACAAGTGCCTTTTGTAGATGTGGTAAATACAATGTTGGATGAGACCATTCCCTTGACCACGAACGAATATGATGAATGGGGAAATCCGAATGACAAAGAAGCCTATGAATATATGAAATCATATTCACCCTATGAGAATATAGAGGCGAAGGCATATCCTAATCTATTGGTCACAACAGGCTTGCACGATAGTCAAGTACAATATTTTGAACCGGCAAAGTGGGTAGCCAGACTTCGCGCAATTAACCAAGGAAGCAACGTTATCTTGTTAAAAACGGATATGGATTATGGCCATGGTGGTGCTTCAGGCCGATTTGACTATTTAAAGGATATCGCCTTGAACTATGCTTTCTTATTCAAATTGGAGGGGATCACGAAATAGGAACGAATGGTAGGGTTAACCAAATAGAAGGCATGTTGTTTTTTTCAAAAAAATTTTTGCTTTCTGCAAAATACACCTATATTTGCACACCTTCAAACGAGAAGGATGAGGTCTGGTAGTTCAGCTGGTTAGAATACATGCCTGTCACGCATGGGGTCGCG
>JBEBRE010000034.1:0-25714 GCA_040394995.1 Sphingobacterium wenxiniae | reverse complement strand
TTAAATCTCCTTCTGTTGCTGTTTCCACTCTTTGGGACTTAAACCGTAATACTTCTGAAAATTTCGGATAAAATGAGAAGAAGAACTAAATCCCACCATAGCGGATATTTCATATATCCGTTGCTCTCCTTTGTTGAGCAACTCAACGGCTTTTTTTAGTCGGGTGACATTAATGAGCTCATTTGGAGAAAGCAACGATAATGTCTTGATTTTCCTATACAGCGTAGGTCGGCTCATGTGGAGCTTTTCTGCCAACATATCCACGCATAGGGCACTATCTCCCATATGTTCCAAAATCACGTCTTGCACCTTATTCAAAAAATCAGATTCCGTTATCGATTGATTTTCCTCCGTCGGTTCAATAAATGAAGGATCATAATGTTCACGTATAAACTGCCTATTCTTCAATAAGCTCTTAATCTGAGCCTGTAAAAAAGAAGGTGAAAAAGGTTTTTCTATATAGGCATCAGCACCATGTTCCAATCCATCGATCTTAGCCTGCAGGCTATTCTTCGCCGTCAGCATGATAAAGGGAATATGACAATAATCGATACTTTTCTTAATTTTCAAACACAGGTCGTAGCCATCTAAAACTGGCATCATGATATCACTGACAATTAAATCTACTGAATACTTCGATAACATGTCCAACGCTTCTTGCCCATTAGTTGCCTGAAGTACGGCATAATGATCACTCAGATCATCTGCTATAAAGTCCAAGATTTCCTGATGATCATCAGCTATCAAAATAGTGTTTTTATGGGCGGATAGATTAAGCATAAGATTCATGAACAGGTATTGTCAGTACGAATATATTTAAATTTTCAGAATTTTCCTCAAACTGCAACTTTCCTCCATGCAAAGTGGCAAATGAATGGGCTAATGCCAACCCCAACCCCGATCCTTCAATATGCAAATGAGCATCTGCTCGCTGAAAAGGCATAAATATCTTTTCTCCCTCTTGTGCATTTAATACGTGTCCATCATTTTTGATCGTCAATAGCCAGTTTTTTCTCAGTGAGTCCAAAGTAGAATTGACCATAATACGTTTCTCGGCATATTTCACGGCATTGGTCAACAAGTTCTCAATAATCTTCGAAATTACCTCCAAATCAACCATAATCTCTATATTGTCTTCAGAAAAATATTTCACATCAATATTCCGTTGTTGAAACAAGGGTTGAAACTCCTGCAGGTATTCCCTTACAAACACACTAATGTTCTCTCTTTTCAACTTTAATTCGGTTTGTTGCATTTCCATATGCCTAAAATCCAGAATGGAATCTGTTAGTTTTACTAATTTTTCGGTATTCTTATGCATCGTGTCCAAAAGACGTACTGATCTTTCATCCTTTACACCATTCATTTCTCTGATTTTTTCTAAAGGGGCTTTAATTAAGGTTAATGGCGTCTTGATATCATGCGCCACCTGCGAGAAGAACTCTATCTTCGCACGATAAAGCTCCCGCTCTCTGTGTACTTTGATTTTATCCAATCGTCTACGGTTTTTCTCTTTGATTCGGTTATCATAATACCGTATGAGGTAATATAAAAGCAAGATAAAAACAACAATATAAAGCACATACGCCTCCATGCTAGCCCATATGGGAGGCCGGACAACAAACATGAGCGAAATTTCGTCGGATATGACTTCTCCTTGCTTGTCCATCGCCTTTACGTAAAACGTATAAGTTCCTGGAGGTATTTTTGTAAAATATGCTGTATTCTGATGAGAAAGAGACCAGTCATGATCAAATCCCTTTAGTTTATATAAGTAAGAAGTGGAATTTGATTCCATAAAATTCAACGCCGCAAAATCAATATGAATAGTCGATTCATCATGATCCAAATAAATGGCTTGCTTACCGGATGAATGGACATTTTTATCGTCAATACTAATCTCCTGTTGCAAGGATTTTACGCCTGTAATATAGATAGGCACATGCCGTTTCGCCCTATGTTGCTTTTTTAGAGAATCCGGACTGAAGCGTACCATTCCATTTGAAGAACCAAAATATAGATACCCATCGCCGTCCTGAAGAACAGAGTTATAATTAAACTGCATATCCAATAAACCTGATTCCTCATTGTAAACCGTCAACCGATAATCCTGCAAATCCATACATACCAAACCATATGTCGTCGAAATCCACATTTTTTTATGCTTATCCTCAGTCATGGTAAGAATCAGGTTGCTTGGCAATCCATCCTTTTTTGTAAATCTACGGATGGGTTTCGCTGTAGATTCCCACATAGACAGCCCTCTCTCCGTAGCAATCCATATCCGACCAAAAGAATCCTGGTAAATACGATTGATCCGATTGCTGTTTATGCTAAGCGGATCATTAGGATCATGTCTAAATACTTGTGTTTTTTTATCTTTGGCCGAAATGCGGTAAAGACCATCTCGCCAAGTGGCTAACCAGATGTTCTCGTCTTTATCTTCAAATATCGACGTATAGAAAATGTGATTGGGAGCTTCCTTGACAACTTCAAACCTATCGGTACCAGGGAAAAACTCATAGAGCCCTTGAGCAGTAGCCAACAGTGTCCGCCCTCCCTTTGTCCTATAGATGCACACTATAAAGTCGTTACCCAGCCCTCCCTGCGTATTATGGCTATTAAAATGAGCAATTCGTTTTTTTGACTTGATATCCAATATATCCAACCCTTGATGAAAAGTGCCTATCAACAGACTGTCGCCAGCAAGCATCAAACCGTGAATATTATGGTGAGAAAGACCTGATGTTGTGGAGAAATGCAAAAACCTTCCCTCTGACCGATCCCAATAATTCAATCCATTGTCTTCCGTTCCAATCCATAAGTTGCCACTCTCCTCCTCCACCATTTCCCTCACAGCATGACCACGGATAGAACTCGCTAAAAATCTTGGGTAAATTTTTTCAAAATAAGTATGTTCGACATGGAAATAATTAATGCCTCCGAAAAAAGTACCTGCCCATATACCTCCTTGATGATCTATACAAATTGTATATACAGCGTTATCCGAGAGGCTCCAAGGATTATCCCGCTCATTTTTCAAGACTTTCAAACTTCCAGTAAGCTGATTGTACACTAACAAGCCACTTTCCGAAGCAATCCAAAAAACATGTTCATCAACCTGTTGAATATCACGCACAAGCAGGTTAATATCCTTTTCGACATATGGAATCAGATGTTTAACAGTCGATGTGGTGGGATCAACATACAACACGCCATATCTAGAAGTGCCCACCCAAATGTTCCCTCTTTTATCAATTGTCAGCGTCTCTATCCAGAAATCGTTGTTTTTAACCGGAGGATAAACAATTGTCTTGCCCGAAGCGACATGGACAACCGCTTGGGTAGAACTCACCCAAACATCACCTGTCGGATCCACTGCCAAGGCTGAAACAGCTTGACCATCCATTCTTTTATTTTTCAACAATTTAGATGTTGTTCCATCATAAGAATAAAGTTGAACATTCGAGATAAACCAAATGACGCCCCTACCATCTTCCTTGATATCCAACACCTCACCCTCCTCTGTTCCTTCAAAAAGCGTAAATCGCTCTCGATAAGCATCATACTTATACAGCCCCTGATCGGTTCCGACCCAAAGCTGTTTTCTGCTGTCTACGAGCAAGCTGTGGATAAAATTGCTTCCCAATCCATTATTACTTTCGGGATCGCTATAAAATTGCTTGAACGTATAGCCGTCAAAACGGTTTAGCCCGTCTTTTGTGCCAAACCACAAAAAACCATCTTTATCCTGCACCCCACAAATCACCGCATTATTGGACAACCCATTGCTAACACCGTAATGACTGAAATAATATTCCTGTCCCTTGGCCTGCAAAAGAACACCCCATAATGAAAACATCCATACTATCCAACACTTCATTGACATCTTAGGCTTGATTTTGAGACAAAATAATAATTTTTTGAAACAAAACATCAACCCATTCTCCCAATCATTACAGATATTTGAAAATGAAGTTGCTGAGGGACTGTTCTAGAAAGCATTTCTTATCTTTGTCATACATCTCCAACAATCGGCGATTCAATATGACAATGATAACCGTTTCACGGAAATATAGATAGTCTCTGAAAACGAGTTAATAAACCATGGCTTTAAAGATTTTTTTTCTACAATTTACAGTATTGTTTGGGGGATGCCTGCTTCTCTTGGGATGCAAAACGGGGCATCAAAAGCTATCAAAGGAAGAAAGTGTGTCTCACTTTCAAAACCCCGTCTTTGAACCTATTTTAGCTGATCCGACAGTTATCCGAGATCGAAATAACGGGGCATTCTATGCTTACGGAACACAAGACAATTGGGGTGACGGAAAAGGAAGTCGCCTTATGCCGATACTGAAGTCAGAAAATCTAACCGATTGGGAAGTCGTAGGAGAAGTTTTTGATCAAAAACCGACCTGGAAAGCCCAAGGAGGCTTATGGGCTCCCGACATTAACTTTATCAATGGTATGTATGTGCTATATTATTCCTACTCCACTTGGGGGGATACCAATCCAGGCATCGGACTAGCCACAGCGCCCCATCCGACTGGGCCTTTTACGGATAAAGGTAAATTATTTGACTCCAACGATGTCGGTGTGCCTAACTCGATAGACCCCTCTTATTTTGAACATAATGGTCAAAAAATACTTTTCTGGGGTAGTTTTAGCAACGGTGAACAGCAAGGTATCCATGGAATTGGGCTAAGCGATGATGGCCAAAAAACGATAGACCTCAGACAAAAATTTAAAATAGCGGCAGGAGATTGGGAAGCTGCCATGATTCATAAAAGAGGAAGGTATTTTTATTTTTTCGGATCTAAGGGGAGTTGTTGTGAGGGCGCAAACAGCAAATATCATGTAATGGTTGCCCGATCGAAAAATCTAAAAGGGCCTTATTACGACCGTATGGGTCGCCCCATTACAGAAAGAGGCAATGGTACGTTACTCTTGCAAGGTGATGAAAAGGTCGCTGGTCCAGGACATCATGCCAAAATTATACAGGACGATGCTGGTACAGACTGGCTTCTGTACCATGGCATTTTAAAAAATAACGGAAAAGTAAGTACAGGAGCGAGCCGAAGAACGCTTATGCTCGATAAAATACAATGGGTAAATGGTTGGCCAGAAATCGAAAACAAACACCCTCATTTAGAAAAACAAATCAGTCCCATAATCAAGAAAATGCAATGATAATGAAATATATATTCTTGACGGTCATCTTAATCTACTCCTTCACGACAGAAGCCCAATTCAGCAAAGGGATCTCCAACAACCCACTGGATGTAGCATTTGGAGATCCTTATATCCTATACGACGACAATCAGGATACGTATTTTATGTATGGCACAGGCGGTACTGAAAATGGTTTTATTGCTTACTCTTCGAGTGATTTGCAAAACTGGAAAAACGAAGGGGTCGTATATAGCAACAAACAGGAAAATGCTTGGGGAACCAAAGATTTTTGGGCTCCCGAAGTATACAAACGCGGAAACAAGTATTATATGTTTTACAGTTCTCATTGGAAGGAAAACCCAACCAATGAATATGAAAATTACCGAATCGGGATAGCCATAGCCGATAATCCCTTAGGCCCATTTGTTGATATGACCGGAAAACCTCTTTTTGATCCGGGCTACCCCATCATCGATGCTAATGTGTATTTTGCAGATGACGGAAAAATATATCTTTATTACTCCCGTTGTTGTTATAAGCATCCCGTGGCATCTGAAATTGCCGATTGGGCTAAAGAAAAAGGACTTTACAAAGAAATCGAGGAAAGTTGGATTTATGGTGTGGAGTTAAGTTCAGATTTTACGAAAACCATAGGCGAGCCTATCTTACTTCTTCGCCCGCCGTTGCGCATGGATGATCATCAATCCGAATGGGAAAGCCGTTCGGTCACGTCAGGCGAGATAAACAGACGTTGGACAGAGGGTTCTTACCTTTTCAAACATGGCCACCTTTACTATATGATGTATTCGGCCAACCATTTTGCGGGAGAGAACTATGCTGTCGGTTATGCCACCTCCACGCATCCGCTTGGACCTTTTGAAAAATCGTCTTTTAATCCTATCTTAGAGAAAGATACACATCGTGGTGGCACCGTGTCCGGAACAGGTCACAATAGTGTTTTAACGACTAAAGAAGGCATTCAATTATGTGTATACCATGCCCGCACGACACATACCGGGAACCAACGCATGGTTTTCTTGGATGAAATAGAAGTAAAGGACGATGGCCGGTTGGTTATACATGGCCCTTCGGTGAAAAGAAAATTTAAATAAACCTTAAAAATACATTGATGAAAAGTAACATAAAACTCCTTTTAGGTTTGTTGGTAATGGCAAATCTATCCTGCCAACAAGGCACTAAAAAAACAACAGAAAATACCCAAACGGCAAATGCTACGGCTTCCCTATTGGATTCCGACAATTTTTCATCTGTCATCAACGGAAAAACGGCTTCTTTGTACACCCTGAAGAATGAAAAGGGGATGACGGTATATTTAACCAATTTCGGCGCACGGATTGTTGGCTTAGAAGTTCCCGATAAGGACGGAAAGTCCACAGATGTCGTTTTAGGTTTTACAAAAGCAATGGATTACCACAATCCCGATGAACCTTACTTCGGTCCTATTGTTGGACCATTTGGAAATCGGATTGCAAAGGGTAAATTCAGCATTGGTGATTCGACCTATACCCTCCCAACCAACAACGGACCTAATACGCTACACGGCGGTTATAAAGGGGTACACTTTGCCATATGGGATGCAGTGACCACCCAAAACGCTGTCAAGTTCACCTACACACTTCCTGATAAGCACGAAGGTTTTCCAGGAAATATAGCCATGGAAGTAACGTATACTCTTCAGCCCGATAACAAGCTGACAATAGATTACAAAGCCACTACAGATAAAGAAACGGTTATCAACTTGACTAACCATGCTTACTTTAATCTGAACGGAGAAGGCTCTGGTACCATCCTCAATCATCAACTACAAGTGTTTGCTGACGGTTATACACCCGTCGACAGCACATTGATTCCTACGGGCGAAATAAAATCTGTAAAAGGCACAGCTTTTGACTTCACTTCTTCTAAAACCATTGGCAAGGATATCGAAGCAGATGATGCACAACTTCGCTACGGGAAAGGCTATGACCACAATTTCGTGCTAAACGGCACCAAAGTAGATGGTCTAAACCATGCTATCCGATTAGTTGGCGACCAATCGGGAATCGTAATGGATATCTACACCAAAGAGCCTGGAATACAATTCTACAGTGGAAATTTCATGTCAGACAAAGTTACCCTGAAAAATGGCAGTACAGACAGTTTCCGCACAGGCCTTTGTTTAGAACCCCAGAATTTCCCTGATGCGCCGAATCAACCTAGTTTCCCGTCGAGCTTGCTAAAACCCGGCGATGTGTATCAAACCCAATCGGTGTATGCTTTTTCGGTAAATGAATAAAATGAAGCAATTCATCATTGTTTTGTGCCTACTCGGCTTGGCCACGGTTCACTGCAAAGCACAGGAGAAAAAAGCGTATAACGTCTTGTTCCTGCTAGTAGACGACCTACGTCCTACTATTGGTGCGTATGGCGATCCTGTAGCCCATACACCAGCTATGGACGAGCTGGGAACAAAAGCCCATGTTTTTCGTCGTGCTTATACCAATCAGGCCGTATGTGTGGCTTCACGTTACAACTTGCTATTGGGATCAAGATCCACCTCAACCGGGCTGTATGATTTCGGAAGGGCATTCCGAGAAGCTTATCCCGAAGCAATCACTTTGCCACAACATTTCAAAAACAATGGTTACCACACCGAAGCCATAGGGAAGGTATTCCATATTGGACACAACACCTACAACGATGAGCAGTCGTGGAGCATACCGCATCATCATGAATTGGTTATCGAATATGCTGACAAGTCCAAAAAAGGACAGACACGCGAAGAGGCGTTATTTGCAAACATTCCTTGGGGCAAAGCAAATAGTCTGGCAAAAGGTGCGGCATGGGAGTGTTTGGACGTGCCAGACGAAACGTATGCCGATGGAAGGGTAGCCAAATATGCCACTGAGCGATTGAAGGAGTTAAGTCAAGAGAGAAAACCTTTTTTTCTGGCAGTTGGCTTTGCAAGACCACATCTCCCCTTCTCCGTTCCAAAAAAATATTGGGACATGTATGAGCCTCATAAATTGCCTATGCCGAGCTATCAATCCAATCCTATAAATGCACCGAATCTTGCTACCAAGCGCGATGGAGAGATTTCGCAATACCTAGAGATCCCTGCCGCATCAGTGGCCGATCCGTTTCCGGACACATTGACCAGAAAACTGATTCATGGCTATTATGCAGGGGTCAGTTATGTCGATGCGCAAATCGGAAAAGTGATGAAAGCGCTGAGTGAAACAGGTTTGGACAAAAACACCATTGTTGTACTATGGGGAGACCATGGTTATCTTTTGGGAGAGATGGGGATGTGGACCAAGCATGTGAATTATGAGCTTGCCAACCGTATCCCGCTCATGATAAAACACCCTGACATTCGATCAGGCGTGCAAACAGATGCTTTGATAGAAACGGTAGACATCTACCCTACCCTTGCCGAACTGTGCCAATTACCCACGCCCGTTACGCAACAACCTTTCGATGGCAAAAGTTATAAAAACTTTCTTTTCGGAGATGTTTCGTCTACCCGGAAATTTGTGTATCATTCCTTTCCTCGAGATGGAAAATTAGGTCGGGCCATTCGCAATGCAGATTATCGACTAGTGGAATGGAAAGCCATCGGAAAGGATGAAGAAGCTATTTATGAGTTGTATAAATATAGTGAAGACAATATAGAAAAAGAGAATATCTATGCACCAAATCTTCCGATCGTTCGTGAATTGAAGAACTATTTAAACCAACAACCCCAACCTCACGCCGAACGCGTTGCCAGTAAATGGAAAGAAAAATAAAAAACAATAATATATGATGAAAAAAACAATTGCACTGACTTGTCTTATTGCGGCAGCTTTTACATCTGGATATTCCCAGAATTGGAAACCTGTAGGCGACAAAATTCTGACACCTTGGGGAGAAAAGGTAAATCCGGAAAACCCACATCCTGAGTACCCTCGCCCCCAATTGGAACGTAAAGGTAACTGGCAAAATCTCAACGGCTTATGGCAATATTCAATAACTCCAAAAGACCGTGGAGAAATTCCAACGACATGGGATGGCGACATTCTAGTGCCTTTCGCAGTAGAATCGGCTCTTTCGGGCGTAGGAAAACGTCTTTCCAAAGACCAGGCACTATGGTACAATAACGAAATCAACATCGACAAAAACGTGCGGAAAGGCAATGTGCTTCTGCATTTTGGAGCTGTGGATTGGCAATGTGATGTTTACGTGAATGGTCAACATATCGGGCGACATGAAGGTGGTTTCGATCCATTCAGCATGGACATTACTGCCGCTTTGAAAAAAGGAAACAAACAACAAATTGCAATTCGTGTATGGGATCCAACAAGTGATGGGCCACAACCGCGTGGTAAACAAATCAATAATCCACACGGTATTTGGTATACCCCTGTTTCCGGGATTTGGCAAACCGTTTGGTTAGAGAGCGTGCCTCAAACGCATATTGTAAGCACAAAACATACACCGGATGTCGATCGTTCAGTGTTGCATTTTAATGCACAAATTGCCTCTGCACAACCTGGCGACCAGCTGATCGTGGAAGCTTACGATCAGCAAAACAAAATTGCCGAATCCACTGCGAACGTAGGTAAAGATATCGTATTATCTTTGTCCAATGTAGAATTGTGGAGTCCCGACAAACCCAAATTATACGATTTACAGGTCAAAGTACTTCGTAAAGGAAAAGTTATCGATCAGGCGAAGAGCTATTTTGCCATGCGTAAAATCAGCGTCAAGAAAGATGCGCAAGGTATACAGCGCATGTATTTGAACGATAAATTTGTATTCCATTATGGTCCACTCGACCAAGGTTGGTGGCCAGACGGCTTGCACACCGCACCTTCCGATGAAGCCCTGAAATTTGACATCGTCAAAACAAAAGAAATGGGTTTCAACATGATCCGTAAGCATATTAAAGTAGAGCCTGCCCGTTGGTACAGACATTGTGACAGCTTAGGCATCTTGGTTTGGCAAGACATGCCTAGTGGCGATTTAGGAGGAAATATCTGGGATATGCAACCTGGCAAAATTAGACCCGGAAAGCATGACAAAGACCGTTCACCTGAATCGGAAGCCATTTATAAAAAAGAATGGAAAGCCATTATGGATGCCTTGCACAATTTTCCAAGCATCGTCATCTGGGTACCTTTTAATGAAGCATGGGGACAGTTCAAAAGCAAGGAAATCGTCGATTGGACAATCAAATATGATCCATCCCGATTAGTGAACGGTGCCAGTGGTGGTAACTTTGTTGCTCCCGGACATATCCTGGACATTCACAACTATCCTGAGGCAGCCATGCCTTCTCCTGAATTATTTGGCGACAGATACGTATTGGCCTTAGGCGAATATGGTGGCCTGGGACTTCCAGTAGAAGGACATACTTGGCAGGAAAAGGATAACTGGGGTTACCAATCTTTCAAAAACAAAGACGAACTCAAACGCCGGTATGAAGAATTGATAAACGAACTGAGTCAATTGATTCCACTTGGATTGTCAGCAGGTGTCTATACGCAAACCACAGATGTGGAAGTGGAAACAAACGGCTTGATGACTTACGACCGAAAAGTTATTAAGATTTCAGAGAGCGAATTGAAAAACATTCATCAAAAGCTATATAACCCAAATCTGGTAAAATAACCAAAATTGAACATTCTATTGGAGCGCTGTTAAGACAGCGCTCCTTTTGCTTTATTGATTGGCGTACGACAGGAATCGTGCGCCATATTTATATTAAATGTTTGTTGGTCTCCCATGCTATCCTATCCAACTGTTTTTCTTGTCATTTGCAAAGTATTTTCCTAAGAAATAGCCGTAATCTTGCAATAAGCATCTACGGAAATAGGTGTACATGAAATAAACATTAATATATTTTCATCATGGAAACATTATTACACAAGACAAGCAAAGCATGGATTGTTCGGATAACAATCCCTGTTTTGGCACTATTACTATTGAATAGTTTTATTTCAACAGCACGTGTGTATGATCCTCCAGCGCCCCCGGTCCAAGATAGCACCGACATCGACAAAATGCTTCATTATTACCAAAAAACTACCCAAGATCTAAAAAACAGTCTTCATGGGCTCAGTGAGGCACAACTGCATTTTAATCCAGGTGAAGGAAAATGGTCGATAATGCAATGTTTCGAACATATTATCCTTTCCGAAAAAATGATTTTTGGCATGACCAAGCAGGAGCTTGACAAACCGATAATACCCGGAGACAAAGACACATTGACCCAAAGAGACAACGAGATTGTAGGGAGCATCACCAACAGAAGCCACAAATTCCAAGCCCCGGACATGTTGCAACCCACAGGCCAATATCAAAGTACAAAAGATGCTTGGAAGGATTTCTTAAGTATTCGGAAAGAAATTACGGAGTACATTAAAAATGCTAATATCGAAGATCTCCGCAATCATATCAGCAAGCATCCCACAGGCACAGCAGACGGCTATCAGAATCTGTTATTTATCGCCGCACATACGGAACGGCATATCCTGCAGATGGAAGAAGTCAAAACAGATCCAAACTTTCCTAAAAAATAATATCATGAAAAAACGGACATATACCATAGATATACAGGCTCCTGCGACAGAAGTATCTGCTAAAATGCTAGGAGAAGATACCTTCAAGCAATGGACATCCGTCTTCAATCCCACTTCTTATTTTCAAGGTGGCTGGAACAAAGGCGACAAAATTTGCTTTATCGGTTTAAGCGAAAGTGGCAAACGCGAAGGCATGGTTGCCAGAATCGAAGAACACATTCCTAACACATTCGTCTCCATTCATCACTATGGACTCTTGGATGGTGACCAAGAGATTTTGGAAGGCCCGCAAGTGGATGATTGGGCTAATGCCCATGAAAATTATACTTTCAAAGAAAAGGACGGTATAACCACAGTCATTGTCGATGTAGATGTCAACGATGCTTATCTCGATTATTTTAACGACACTTGGCCCAAAGCGCTGAAGCGTTTAAAAGAAATTTGCGAATAAATGAATTCCTTGAACTTTGGAAAAGTTCAAGGAATTAAAACGCTATCTCCCGAGAAGTAAGTCTACCTTGTCCTACAATAATCAACTTGTTTTCAAACACATCAAGAATACCATAAGCATTTTGATCGGCTGTTTCGACCATTCCCTCCAGGGTAATACAGGGCAAGCCTTGATAACAAGCAAATGCCCCTACATGATTGTGGCCTGAAATCACAGCTTTGACGTGCTTATGATCGGATAGTAGATTCAATATTTCACGATTATTGAGCGCTTCGTGCCCATTGTTTTCTGGCAAAAGCGGATGATGCGTAAGTACTAATACCTTCAAATCTTTTAGTTTAGCCGTATTTAACTCTTCCTCCAACCATTTCATCTGTGTATGTCCGATGCCTCCGTTCCAGGGTTGCACATGGGAACGTTGCTGTATCTTCAACTCGGAAGCCATTTGTTTAAACTCGACTTCCAACGCAGACTCAGCCACAGTGGCATAGGCCGAAAGTTCGTTGGTATTCAAAAAAACAAAACGCCAACCTGCCGTATCTAAGCTATAATACGGAGCCGGCATTTCAAATGTTTCATAAAGTTTGCAGGGATCTTCAACAGATTCATAATCATGATTACCCAATAACTTGTACACCGGTACGACACTCTGTTGCAACAGCTGGCGAATAGGAGGCCAATCTTTGGGACCTTCATCCACAAAATCGCCTAGCACAACTGTAAAATCAACCTTTGCTTCGTTAAACGCCTCCATACTTTCCTGCAATTTACCAACCGATGCCTTGTAAAACCGCGTACCCCGATCCGCTTTATCAGCATATTGTATATCCGCAATCAAACCTATTCGAAGGGATTCCTGCTTATGTTGTCCATGAGCTATGCCACTCATAAGACTGAGGCTGAGGATAAACACAAAGCAAGCTGTTCTCATTTTTTTGCTTGATAAAATCATAGGCATATATATGGATGCATTATGCTAATATATAAAGAATAGATGACGCTGCTTATTTCCGACAATTGAAATAAATAAAAAAATAGTATAAGATAGAACAACACCTCCTAATCGTTAAAAAATGTTAAAGCAACATCGGCCGTGTAATAACTTGCACCATTCCTCGTTTTTATAGTACATTTCATAATTTAGGTTAATAATTGGTTAGTAGTAAAAAATCCTGAAGTTCCCCGCTTCAGGATTTTTTTAATACCCTTTTTCTTGATTTATCGCCATAGCTTTCTTGTTTCCAAAAAAAGTTCGATTTGATTCAATACCGTAGGCAGGTCTTTTAACACGTCTTGAGACCAAAACCGGAACACAGTATATCCCATATTCCGTAAAGCACGATTGTTACGTTCATCTTTTTGCATGTTGCGTTCAATCTTGGGAATCCAAAATAACCGGTTCGATTTAATACGTTCACGCTGTTTCTTCCATTCGAATCCATGCCAAAATTCGCCATCCACAAAAATAACCAGTTTGTATTTCTTAATCACAATATCAGGTCTGCCCGGCAACGACTTGTCATGCAGTCGAAAACGAATGTTTTTTGCCCAAATTGCCCGTCGCAAAATCATTTCCGGCTTGGAATGCTTGCTCTTAATACGGGACATCATACGACTACGTTCCTTACTCGTATAAAATCCCGCCGCCTCTTCAAAACGCGGCACCTTTATCTTGCCTTCTTCCTCCTCATAGCTTCGCATATAGCGAATTTACGTAAATTTTGATTAGTAGACATAGCGGATATTGCTGTTTGCACAAAACTAAAACCCGCTCTCTATGTTTTACTATCGAGAGAAGAGTATCTCCGGATGATAATAGGCATCCTAGATCTAAAACACTTGTATCATGAACAAAATGAAAATTGTTTTCAGTGCTTGTATGGTAGCCAGTCTGCTGATTGGCTGTTTCCCGCAAGCCAGCCAGGTAATCCGATCCTTGCCAATAGAAACCAAAGAACAGATTGCAGCCCAGTATACCCCCGAACAGATAGCACAGGGGGAACGTATCAACACGATGAGCTGTGGTAAATGCCATCAATTAAAAGACCCTAACACAAGGACACCTGAACAGTGGAATAAAATTGTAAAACGCATGATTCCAAGAGCAAAACTCAGCGACGAAGATGGTAAGCTGGTCAGGGCCTATCTCATTGCGCACGCCAAGGAAGACAAATAAACCGCTTACCTCTCCTGGCAACTAGGGTTATATTTAGCGCCTCTATTGGTAATAACAGACGAAAAATAAAAATATTTAAGATAAACTTGTCGGAAATTCAAATAACTCTTAACTTTGCCGACAGGAACTGACAAATTATGTTTTCAAAAGCGTGCCAATACGGAATAAAGGCCATCATTTACATTGCTACACAGTCTCTCGAGGGCAATCGGGTAAAAATTGGCGATGTAGCAGACAATACAGCCACGCCGGAAGCTTTTACAGCAAAAATATTGGGCGCGCTCAACAAACATGATATTGTTCGATCAATCAAAGGGCCGTATGGTGGATTTGAAATTGATATTCACAGAATGAAACAAATAAAAATCAGTGATATCGTATACGCTATCGATGGCGATTCAATCTACAATGGCTGTGCCTTAGGCTTAAGCGAATGCAATGCAGCAGCGCCCTGCCCTATGCACGAACGATTTGTAAAAGTAAGAAGTGAACTGAAAACCATGCTCCAAACAACAACGATATACGACTTAGCGACAAAATTAAAATCAGGCATATCAATACTCATACGATGAAAAAATTTTTTCAACATATTTACGACAATTTTATCGTAAATAAAAACTACCTACTGTTTTTGTTCTTCCTTATCAGCAATGCAACAGTTGCACAACCTTCTCCCAATCCAGACACATCCAACTGGCTGTTAAGTCCGGGGATTATCGGCACCATTACCTTAATTTTTATCGTACTGCTGGTAGCTGTGGTCATCGTTTACGTCCGTCTATCTGCTTATCTGGACACCCTCAATAACAAGGCAAAAGCCAAAAAGAAGCTCGGCTTTTCCGAAGAGCTCATTGACATGAGCGAAGCGGATATCGATGACATTTTGCAAAAACGGAAAGCCGCATTAAAATATCGGCTAACAGGTACAGAGTTAGGTAGTGAAAAGGTGGCAAACGATAGCAAAGGCGTCATCGCCAAGGTAACCCACGAACCCGAAAATCCGTTGTTTGATGAAAAAAAGAAAACACGATTGAACATGGAAACACCTGCACCGCTCAAAAAAATAGTCATTTGGTATCTGGGTGCTTCCATCTTTTGGCTGGTATTCGGCACGTTAGTCGGTCAATATGTCGGGATGAAATTTGTATGGCCTGAAATGGATACAGTTTCTTGGCTTTCTTTTGGTCGGTTACGGCCGGTGCATACCAACACAGTCTTTTGGGGATGGGCATCTATGGCCATGATCGGATTAGGGTATTTTGTGATTGCCCGTACCTCCAACACCAACATCTACAAATATAAATGGGCCTGGTGGAGTTGGTACCTTATCAATCTTTCGGTATTAATCGGTAATATTCTTCTTTTATCCGGCATCAACAATGGGGGTGGCGAATACCGGGAATACATTTGGCCAGCAGCCATACTGTTCATGCTTGGATTAATCATCACGTTTAGAAACTTCTACAAAACAGTGGCCAATCGCCGTATTTCGGACATCTATGTCTCCAATTGGTATCTCTTCGGTGGTCTATTGTGGACGATCACTCTCGCCATCATCGGCTATTTGCCCAATTTTCAAGACGGCTTGGGCGAAACGGTTATTCAAGGCTACTATATGCACCAAGGAGTAGGTATGTGGTTCATGACCTTCACGTTGGGCTTAGTGTATTATTATCTCCCATCTTCGCTCAATAAACCCATCTATTCCTATTCCTTAGGTGTACTGGCTTTCTGGACACAGATGCTATTTTATACCCTTATCGGTACACACCACTTCGTATTCAGTCCCTTGCCTTGGTGGTTGCAGACAGTTGCGATTGTATTCAGTGCAGGTATGTTTATTCCCGTTGTAGCCGGAACTACCAATTTCTTAATGACCATGCGCGGTAGCTGGAGTGAGATATCCAAAAGCTATGTACTCCCCTTCTTTCTAGTCGGTGTTATTTTCTATTTCGTAGGTTCTACACAAGGCAGTGTTCAGGCCTTTCGATTTACCAACTACGTGTGGCATTTCACGGATTTTAACGTAGCCCATTCGCATATGACCATGTACGGCATCATCAGCTTTATCCTGTGGGCTTGTGTATATGCGATTCTCCCACAGCTGACAGGCAGGGAACCTAAACAGATCTTTGTAGGTGCACATTTCTGGATGGCCTTCATCGGATTATTCGCTTACATGATTTCGCTCATGGCTGGGGGTACGCTCAAGGGGCTTAGCTGGATAGAAGGAAAGCCTTTTATCGACTCTGTGGTGCTGATGCAACCCTATTGGGTATGGCGTGCCATCGGTGGTTCGCTAATGTTCTTTTCGCATCTGATTTTTGCTTATAACTTCTACGTCATGGTAAAGAAAAAAGACGCTATCGTACAAGCTGAAACGTCCGAGTTAACATCTGTCAGCATATAAAAAACAACAAATATGTTCAATTTTCATAAAGATCATAAAAATTTAGCCAATACTGCCCTCTTTGTATTTGTAGGACTAAGCATTCTCATTGCTGTTGTGCCAGCCTACCAGATGCAAGAGACCAAAGCCCTGCCTTCGATGGAACCATTGACAGCACAGCAACGCGAGGGACTTAACCTCTATGTAAGTGAAAACTGTATGTCTTGCCATACTCAACAAGTTCGAAACATCGAAATGGACAAGGTATGGGGCGAACGGCCATCCATTCCTTCGGATTATTACTTTAGCAAGCAACGAATGGATACCTGGAGGCAATCGCCCTCCATTTTGGGCAGTGAACGTACCGGGCCAGATTTGACCAATGTGGGCAAACGCCAACCCGGACAAGAATGGCACCTGCTCCATTTGTACAATCCGCGCACTGTGGTAAAGGAATCCATTATGCCCGGTTACCCTTGGTTGTTTGAGGAGAAAAACGAAGAGGATGTAACGAGTGACGACAAAGTTGTCCCCGTACCTGCCGCTTTTTTGCGCAATCCCAATAAAAAAATCATAGCTACCCAAAAAGTGCTTGACCTCGTAGCTTATCTGCAATCGTTAGAACAGCCTGCTATAGATGGTGATCGTACGGTGGAGTTCATTGCATCCTTTAAAAAGAAAAACGACACGGGTCCCACAGAAAAGAGCAACCTTCTTGATGGTGCATCCCTTTATACCGGTTCATGCGGTGCTTGCCATCAGGCCGATGGGAAGGGGCTGGCCGGTGCTTTCCCACCATTGGCCGGTAGCCCAATCGTCAACGATGAAAACCCTGAGATGTTAATTAAAATCATTCTACAAGGTTACGACGCTCGTGCGGAATATAGCGTCATGGCACCTTTCGCTGATATCCTCACCGACGAAGAAATTGCGGCCATTGCAACACACGAACGCAGTAGTTGGGGCAACAATGCTTCCGCGGTAACACCAGAAGAAGTACAACAAATCCGAGCATCTATTCAAAATTTAACAAAATAATCTGTCAATTATGAAAAGAACATCTATATACATGGCCTTTCTGCTGTTTTTCTTACCTTTTAGATCATTGACTTGTGAATTGTGCCAACAACGACAACCGAAGGCACTTCGAAACATTGCCCACGGAACGGGCCCGGGAAGCGAAGTAGACTATATTATCATTTGGGGAGCTGTCATTATCGTGGCCGTAACCTTGTTTCTCAGCATCAAATACCTCGTCAAGCCCAAAGAGGCGGCATCAGATCATATAAAAAATATAACTGTTCACTAACACTATAACGATGGAAGACAACAGAATTATAAAGGTATTTTTGGACGATGACCCGACTCCCTTTGCCGAGTTTTCTCCTCCGGTAAAGTTCATATTTGACACGACCAAGATTCCGGACGGGAAACACCAGCTTAAAATCGTAGCTAAATCCACCGATAACGTGGAAGGTATCCGATCCATTCCCTTCGAGGTACGGAACGGACCGGCCATTGCTGTTGTCGGTTTAAAGGAACATGAAATCGTCAATGAGCAAATACCGATTACCATCAATGCCTATGGCAGTGAGCGAAAAGACGTATTTGTCGTCACGGGATCAGAAACACCCAAAGCTATCCCTTCTTGGGTGTGGGCACTCCTTATCGCTTTTATGGCTTTCGCCTTGTTTTATTTAATCATGTATTGGAAACCCGATCTCTACAAATCTTTTGTCTGATGAAACAAATCAAAGAAATACAAAACCTAGACGACATCAAATTGTTGGTGGATAGTTTTTATGGCAGAGTCCGAAAGGATGATCTGTTGAAAGACATTTTTGACAATGTCATTCAGGATCGTTGGCCACAACATTTGGAAAAAATGTACCGATTTTGGCAAACCGTACTGCTAGGTGAATACACTTATGAAGGCACACCCTTTCCGCCGCATGCACCGCTTCCGGTGAGCAAAGAACATTTCGATCGATGGATAGTTTTATTTGAAAGCACAGTGGACACCTACTTTATTGGTGAAAAGGCTGAACGGGCCAAATGGCAGGGAAATCGTATGGCAAGCATGTTTTTATCGAAAATTGAATTTTACAGAAACATACCCTCAACATCTTTGTCATGACAGAAGTAAAATTACCTACAGCATTGGCCTGCACCTTTCTTTGGATTGGCTTTGTATGCGCCATTAGTTTTATGGAGGCTTGGTTAAAATTCAGGGCGCCAGGCGTGACCGTTCATTTAGGGTTGGGAATCGGAAGAATCGTATTCAACGCCTTGAACAAAGTAGAATGGGTTTTAGCCATCACCATTGCCATCAATTTGCTTTTTGCAAAAAATACAATTTTCCAATGGAACACCATCGCTTATCTAATTCCTTTACTTCTATTATTGGTTCAAACGGTTTGGTTGCTACCCTTATTGGATGCACGGGCCCAATTACATATCGATGGCACTGCCGTGCCACCATCCAACCTGCACTTTTATTTTATAGCCGTGGAGTTCGTTAAAGTGGTGAGTTTAGTTGTCTTTGGACTTTACCTTTTTAAAACAAATTGAAAAATATAACTTCTGATATAATAATTGAACATTAAAAACACATCAATATGAACATCACGAAAAACACTATAATAGGCGATTTGGTCACTGAGGATTACCGGACGGCAACCGTTTTCAAACAAAACGGCATCGATTTCTGCTGTAATGGCAACCGAAAGATCGCCGATGCATGCCAAGCGCTACAAATAAACAGCGATGTCCTAATACAGCAACTGGAAGATGCCATCAGCCAGGGCGATGCTTCTTCCACAGACTACAATGCTTGGCCATTGGACCTCTTGGCGGATTATGTGGAGAAAAAACATCACCGCTATGTAGAAGCTAAGATTCCAGAGATTAGCCCGTTTTTAAAAAAAATAGTCAGCGTACATGGAGGACAACACCCCGAGCTACGGGAAGTAGAACACCTGTTCAGCGAATCTACAAGTGAGCTTAGCATGCATATGAAAAAAGAAGAACTCATGCTTTTTCCCTATATCCGCAAAATGGCACAGGCAAAGTTGTTTGGTTCCACGATACAACCACCTTTTGGCACCGTGCAAAACCCTATCCAAATGATGATGCATGAGCATGATACGGAAGGCGGACGTTTCCGCAAGATAGCCAGCCTCACGAACAACTATACCCCGCCTGCCAATGCCTGTAACACATACAAAGTTACTCTTGCGATGCTAAAAGAATTTGAAGAAGACCTACATCTGCATATCCATTTGGAAAACAATATTTTGTTTCCTAAAGCCGTTAAGTTGGAAAAGGAATTATCCACCTAAAAAATATTGCTTATATTTATACAGAATGATCACGATTATGAACAAACAAACGCCACCCCATACCTATGACACCCTCAGTCTGGCCGTAAATGACCTTATCAAACGGGGTTACACGGCAGATTTTCTCATGATGAAAGAAAAAGATTGCTTGATATGCCAAGACAACGCGCTGGAACTTTCGCCAGACGAATTTGAAATTGATGAGGTTTACCGATTCGAGGGGATGACTGACCCAGCAGATGAAAGTATCGTCTTTGCCATTTCCTCGTCCAAACACAACTTGAAGGGATTAGTCATTAATAGCTATGGTGCCGATTTTGGTTACCGCTCGTCCAAGCTCGTTGAACATCTTCACAAAAAACTGTAGAATATGAAGATCAAACGTATCTATGAAAACCCAGAACCTGATGATGGTTATCGTATGTTGATCGATAGGATTTGGCCCCGTGGTGTAAAAAAAGAAGAAGCCATGCTGGACGAATGGAATAAGGATATTGCTCCATCTACAGAACTGCGAAAATGGTTTGGGCACCAACAAGCACTTTTTGAAGAATTCTCCAAGCGATACAAAGCAGAGCTAAGCAACAAGGCTGAAGCATTGGAACATATAAAATCCATTGCAGACAAGCAACAACTGACACTTTTATATGCAGCCAAAGACAAGGAGATGAATAATGCCCGGGTGCTGTCGGAAGTCATACAACAAATGAAATAGACCATGGCTTCTAAAGCAATAAAAAGACACGAAGCATTAAAACCTTTCAGCAGAGATCACCACCACGGCTTATTGCTGTGCTGGAAAATCAGGGAAGGGCTAAAACACAATATTGACCTCAAGCGGATTAAACAGTATACCGATTGGTTTTGGAAAAACCATTTGTGTGAGCATTTTGAGGACGAAGAAAAATATATGTTTCCCATTATGCCTGCAGATGATAAGCTAATTCTCCAAGCATATCGCGAGCACAGAAAATTACAATATCTTTTTGAAGATTCGCCTGACACAGAAATATCGTTACAACAGATAGAACAAGAATTGGATGCCCATATCCGTTTCGAGGAACGCATTCTGTTCAACGCGATACAGGAAAAAGCTTCTCCCGAACAACTACAGCATATCGTTGCGATGCATCAAGATACCTTCGTTGATAATTGGGAAGACGAATTTTGGAAGATGCCGAAATAATTTAAACCCAACTCTTTACAATTTCAAATTCTTTACATATCTTTGCGGTCTTAAAAAATTAATTTTAAACAGATTAAAAAACAAAACAGGTAAATGCCTACTATTCAGCAATTAGTTAGAAAAGGTAGAGTAGCTCTGGAGGACAAGAGTAAGTCTCCAGCGTTGGACTCATGTCCACAGCGAAGAGGTGTGTGTACACGTGTATACACGACTACCCCTAAAAAACCAAACTCAGCCATGCGTAAAGTCGCTCGTGTACGTTTAACAAACGGTAAAGAGGTGAATGCCTACATCCCAGGTGAAGGACACAACCTGCAAGAGCACTCTATCGTGTTAATTCGTGGTGGTCGTGTAAAAGACTTACCAGGTGTACGTTACCACATCATCCGTGGTGCATTGGATACATCAGGTGTTGCAGGACGTAACCAACGTCGTTCTAAATACGGAACAAAACGTCCTAAACCAGGTCAAGTAGCTGCAGCGCCAGCAAAAGGTAAAAAGAAATAATTAAACGGAGGAAAGAAAAATGAGAAAATCAAAACCAAAAAAGAGAATCATTTTACCTGATCCAAAGTTTAATGACGTTCAGGTAACGCGTTTTGTAAACAATATGATGATAGATGGTAAAAAATCCATCGCTTATTCTATTTTTTACAATGCAGTAAATTTAGTAGAGCAAAAGACACAAGAGAATGGTTTGGAGACTTGGAAAAAGGCTCTAAACAACATTATGCCTTCAGTAGAGGTAAAGTCTCGTCGTGTTGGCGGTGCCAACTTCCAAGTTCCTATGGAAGTACGCCCAGAGCGCAAAATCGCTTTAGGTATGAAATGGATGATTTCTTATGCTCGCAAACGTGGTGAGAAAACCATGTACGAAAAATTAGCCGGAGAGATTATTTCTGCTTCTAAAGGTGAAGGCGCTGCTGTGAAGAAGAAAGAAGACACGCACAAAATGGCAGAGGCTAACAAAGCATTCTCACACTTCAGGTTCTAATATTTATGAAACTGATTACACAGACACAAAAGATTACACAGATAAAATACAATAAATCTGTGTAATCTTTTTTTAATCTGCGTAATTTCATATAAAAATAAGATGGCAAAAGATTTAAGTTTAGTAAGAAATATTGGTATCGCTGCCCACATCGATGCCGGTAAAACAACAACAACAGAGCGTATTCTATTCTACTCTGGTGTTAATCACAAATTAGGAGAAACGCACGAGGGTTCTGCTACAACAGATTGGATGGCACAAGAGCAAGAGCGTGGTATCACAATCACTTCAGCCGCTGTTACTGTCTTCTGGAACTACCGCAACAAAAAATATCAAGTAAACGTAATCGATACCCCAGGACACGTGGACTTTACCGTAGAGGTAAACCGTTCTTTACGTGTGTTAGATGGATTGGTATTCTTGTTTTCTGCCGTTGACGGTGTGGAGCCTCAATCTGAAACAAACTGGCGTTTGGCTGATGGCTATAAAGTACCCCGTATCGGGTTTGTCAACAAAATGGACCGTTCAGGTGCTGATTTCTTGAAAGTTGTGAAACAAGTAAAAGAAATGTTGGGTTCTGAAGCTGTTGCGTTGCAATTGCCAATTGGTTCTGAGGACGACTTCAAAGGTGTAGTTGACCTGATCAACAACCGTGGGATGGTATGGAACGACGCTGATAAAGGTATGACCTTTACGGAAGTTCCAATCCCTGAGGATATGTTGGACGAAGTTGCAGAATACCGTGAAAAATTATTAGAAGCTGTTGCTTCTTATGATGAATCTTTGATGGAGAAATTCTTCGAAGATCCAAATTCGTTGACTGAGCGTGAAATCCTTGACGCTTTGCGTAAAGCTGTATTGGACAACGCTATCGTGCCAATGGTATGTGGTTCATCCTTCAAAAATAAGGGTGTACAGACCATGCTGGACTTGGTGATGGAATTATTGCCTTCTCCATTGGACATTGAAGCCGTGACCGGTACTGACCCTCGCACAGAACAACCTATCGAACGCAAACCTTCTGAATCTGAGCCGTTCGCGGCATTAGGTTTCAAAATTGCTACCGATCCGTTTGTAGGCCGCTTATGTTTTATCCGTGCATACTCGGGTATATTGGAAGCTGGTTCGTATGTATTGAACACCCGTTCAGGCAACAAAGAACGTATCTCCCGTATCTTCCAAATGCACGCCAACAAACAAAACCCTATCGAGCGTATCGGTGCAGGGGATATTGGTGCTGTAGTTGGTTTCAAAGATATCAAAACAGGCGACACGCTTTGCGATGAAAAACATCCTATCGTGTTGGAGTCTATGGTCTTCCCTGAACCGGTAATCGGTTTAGCAATCGAACCTAAAACACAAGCCGATGTTGATAAACTCGGTATTGCTTTAGGTAAATTGGCTGAAGAAGATCCTACTTTTGTTGTGAAATCTGATGAAGAAACCGGTCAAACCGTTATCTCGGGTATGGGTGAGCTTCATCTGGACATCTTGATCGATCGTTTGAGACGTGAGTTCAAAGTCGAAGTAAACCAAGGAGCTCCACAGGTAGCTTATAAAGAAGCTATCAATGGTACAACAGAGCACCGCGAAGTATATAAGAAACAATCCGGTGGCCGTGGTAAATTTGCCGATATCAAAGTGGTTATCTCTCCCGTTGACGAAGATTGGGATTACGTAAAACAGCCTTTGCAGTTTGTGAACGAAATCGTGGGTGGCGCTATTCCAAAAGAATATATTCCATCCGTACAAAAAGGTTTCGAAACATCATTGAACAATGGTGTATTGGCTGGGTATCCACTTTCTTCTTTGAAAGTACGCCTAATCGATGGTTCGTTCCACGCAGTCGACTCCGATTCATTATCCTTTGAGCTCGCTGCTAAAATGGCTTACCGCGAGGCATTGCCTAAATGTTCTCCGGTACTGATGGAACCGATCATGAAAGTAGAAGTATTGACTCCGGAAGAAAACATGGGTGATGTCATGGGTGACTTGAACCGTCGTCGTGGTCAAATGCAAGGTTTGGACTCCCGTAACGGTGTTCAAGTTATCAAAGCGTTGGTACCACTTTCTGAAATGTTCGGTTACGTGACCCAATTGCGTACCATTACTTCAGGCCGTGCCACTTCAACGATGGAATTCGACCACTATGCAGAAGCACCTCGCAACATCTCTGAAGAAGTAATTGCGAAGTCTAAAGGTAAAGTAAAAGGATCCGTAGAATAATAATTGAGAACAGGGATCAAGGAACAACGATTAAGGATCACGATCTTTCATCTTTGTTCCTTGGACTTTCGTCCTTAATCATAAAAAATAAACCGGCCGTCGATTGTTAATAGCTCTAATCAACGGTCATTTTCAAATAATCAAAACATAAAAAATGAGCCAAAGAATCAGAATTAAATTGAAATCGTACGATTACAACTTGGTTGACAAATCAGCTGAGAAAATCGTCAAAACCGTAAAACCTACAGGTGCAGTTGTCAGTGGGCCTATTCCATTGCCTACAGAGAAAAAAATCTATACGGTTCTACGTTCCCCACACGTCAACAAGAAAGCACGTGAACAATTCCAACTGTGTGCTTATAAAAGATTGTTGGATATCTATTCTTCCAACTCTAAAACAGTTGACGCCTTGATGAAGCTTGAATTGCCTTCTGGCGTTGAAGTCGAAATCAAAGTGTGATAAGATTTCAATTCATGAAAAACAAAAGAGGCTGCCCTATTTAGGACAGCCTCTTTTGTTTTACCAACGCGAAAATTCGTAACCGATGCCAACGGAAAACCCGCTTGCAGTCGTGCTAGCTGACTTGTTAAGAAAGTAACTTTTCAATGATAGGCGATAACCTGTTCTTAATAACAATCCGTTGGAAAACCTATATCCGACAAGTGCATTTGCCCCATAATCCAAACGAGCAGAAAAATTATCCCCCTCCATTCGGTAACGCTCCGATACATTTCCTTGTGTATAGGTCGTATTCAAGTTATAAGCTACGTAAGGTCCCAATCCTAACACCACATGCCCCGCACCGGCCTCCATTCTATATATAAAATCTAGCGGCACCTCGATATCCAACAAACGGATATCTATATCACCGGTCATCTCCTTAAGCCTACCTGCCTGCTGTTGCAAAACAACTCCTATGTGGGTGGATTGTCGATCGGAATGGAGAATATCATGATAGGCACCTATATAATACCCTGGAGAAATATCCGATACAAGATTGTATTGCGAAATCCAGGCATGTGTATTTTTAATCCGAACTTTAGACAAATTCATCCCGCCTTTTACACCAAAAGGGGATTGTCCACAAGCAAAAACACTCCAAAAAACAAAAAAAGACAAGATAAAAACTCTATGCATATAAAATTGGTTATTAAAGATTAATGATGAATTAAACATACTAAATTCATACTTACAGTCAAAATAATTTAAACT
>JBEBRE010000033.1:0-26942 GCA_040394995.1 Sphingobacterium wenxiniae | reverse complement strand
GTAAAACCTTCCCCTGGCCTCTCCATAGCAGGGCTGTTGTGTTCTATGTTATGCACCTACGGCGCAGTATGTATTGTTTGCTATTTTTTCTACAAATGTTCAATCCCTACGGGATTTTTCCAAGATTTCAGCAATAAATACTCCGTAGGAGTAAAAGGTTTGTAGATATAACGGCATAAAATAAGTGAAGCGAGCCGTAGAGCCTGTCCCGATAATCGGGATTCGCAACATTGTCACAAAATTGCGACATTGAATGCAAAACACAACAGCCCTACTCTCCATAGGGGAAAGATTGCAGATTACCTATTAAGACCTGTTATCAAATCTTTCAAAGCATCCCGAATATCCGCAAATTCAAAAACAAATCCCTCGTTTACGGTTCGGATCGTCGTTGCCGGAACACTTTGCAGCAACATACTTGCGTCCACACCTTTGGCTAAAGCCCCTATCTTGGCCATCCATGTGGGTAGGGGTAACCCAAAGGGTACTTTTGCCTCTTCGCGAAAAATCTTCATAAACAAGGCATTACTTATGGGATGGGGGCTACACCCATGGTACAATGCTTTTGGTTGAGGATGCTGGATAATCCAATCGACCAAGCGCACAAAGTCTTGTTCATGAATCCAACTGATATATTGCTGGCCTCTGCCTATTTTACCGCCTAGTCTCCATTTCACCAAAGGAAGTAGTTCGGAGAACATTCCCCAATGCTCGGATAGTACCGGGCTAACTCTTAACAGTACTTTTTGAGTATTTGGCAGGACGAAACGATGCACAATGTTTTCCCATGCTTGTGTAAGTTGCGCTAAATAGTCCGTTCCATAATCATTGCTTTCCTCATCGTGCATGCCCTTCGTGCCGCCAAATATCGAAATACCCGAAAAATTAATCCAAATCCTTGGCGGATGCAAGCATTGCTGAAGAGCAAAACCTATTGCCTTACTCGGCAGGAAACGGGAATCTTCCAGTAGTTTTCGATTTTTTGCCGTGAACCTGCGGTTGATGCTTTCGCCGCTCAGGTTGATAACGACTTCGGCTCCTTCCAATGCATGTTGCCATTGGCCCAGATGTTGGCCATCCCATAGGATATATGTAAGTTTTGGATGTTGTTGTAAGATTGTCTTGCGGGACAAAATAACCACATCGTCTCCTCTACCCAGCAAGAAATCTGTTAACAACTTGCCCAAATGTCCCGTGCCCCCTGCCAATACGATCTTTGCCATGTCATAAATTTGCGTTTATTCCGTAATGGTCTTTCAACGCCACCTTGGCGGCATGAAAGCCACACATGCCATGTACCCCGCCACCCGGAGGCGTTGCCGAAGAGCAGATATAAACGGCATTGTTCGATGTTCGATAAGGTGTCAAAGACCATGTCGGTCGGGTGAAAAGCTGCGCGATGTCCATAATTCCTCCGTTGATGTCGCCACCTACATAATTCGGGTTGTAGGTTTCCATTTCCACACTAGTCATGGTAGAACGGGCGAGGATTACATCTTTAAACCCAGGAGCAAACCGCTCCACCTGATTCTCAATGACCTTGCTCATATCAATTGTCGAGCCATTCGGAACATGGCAATAGGCCCAAGCGGTATGTTTTCCCTGTGGCGCACGTGAGCTATCGAATTGGCTCTGTTGGGTAAAAAGCACAAAAGGTTTGTCGGTAACACGGCCTTGATGCGCTTCCTTTTCACTCCAGGCAATCTCCTGATAGGTATTGCCAAGATGCACCGTTGAGGCCTCTTGACATCTTCTGTCCGTGAACGGAACGGATTCAGACAATGCCCAATCGACCTTAAACACACCCATGCCATATCTGTATTGTTGCAATTGATTTCTATAGCTACTGCTCAATTGTAACCCTTTTAACTTCAACAATTGCCGAGGTGTTATATCTAACATGAGCAATTTGTGCTGCGGTAATTGCGCTATATCTTCTACCCAGCAATCGGTCGCGATTTCTCCGCCCAGTGATTGATAATGTGCCAATAATGCATTAGCAATGGATTGGGAGCCTCCTTTCGGAATGGGCCATCCATATCTATTTCCCACGGCCATCAAAACAATCCCAATAGCCGAAGTTGCCCAATTAGATAGCGGTTGGATGCCATGTGCCGCCATGCCAGCCCATAGGGCTTTTCCTTTTTCTGTTTCGAAAGAACGGCTTATCCAAGTGGCCGGTCGAAGGGCGTCTAATCCGAATGAAGCCAATTGAAAAGGTTTTTTAGGGAAATGCAAGGGTCCCATGGTATCTAGAGCTAAGGTTTCCCAATGATCTACAACATATCGAATCAACTGTTCATAGTATTTCCCGTCCCGTCCTAGATCCGTTGCCGTGTCTTGTAGATTGTTGTACAGCAACGCCGTTTCGCCATTATCCAAAGGGTGCGCTGCCGCATAAGGGGGGTGGATAAACGCTAATCCGTACTCCCGCAATGGAAGGGAGCGCATAAAGGGCGATGCCATGGCCATAGGGTGAACGGCCGAACAAACGTCGTGCTTAAACCCCGGCAATGTGAGTTCTTTGGTGCGCATGCCTCCTCCAACAGTATCTGCTCCTTCAATTAGCAGGGTAGACAGTCCCTGCTGTTGCAAGGTGATGGCAGCGGCTAATCCATTAGGACCAGATCCTACGATCACCGCATCATATGCATCTTTCTGTGGCATGTTGAATAGCATTATTGGTGTACGAGCATTGTTGCATTTGATCTTTTTTGTTAATTCTCATCAATGGAATTGTTTAATTTTCTCACCAAGATCATAAATCTCAACGTCGGGGAGCAACGTCTTGAGCAAGCTGCTACCTATGCTCGAGCGATAACCAGATGCACAATGGACGACAACGGGTCTATTCCGAGGAACAGCATCCAGCTGTTCTTTCAAATCGGACAACGGGATATTGATGGCATGCTCAAAAATTTGATCTTCTTTGGCCTCTTTTGCCGTCCGCACATCCAATATCACATAATCTTCGGGATTGGACGAGAATTTAGCTTCATCTAACGTTTTACTTTTTTCGCCAGCATAATCGCCATAGACAAAACCTCCTTTTACAAATGCTTCATAGCCTATCTTTGCGGCTTTGGCGAGCAAAGTATGGAAATCGTCCTCTGTAGCTACCACGAGATAAATGAGTTGATGAGGTCTCACAACGGTGCCCAACCACGTTTCAAATTTGGCATTGTCGGGTATATTGACGGATGCCGGTACATGTGACTGTCGAAATAATGTCGCCGAACGGGTATCCACAATCAAATCTGCACGTTCAGAACGGTGATTGTGCAGGGTTAGCAATGGAATAGCCGATAGGGCTTTGGATAATTTTTTTGCCCCTTTTCGGTTCACTTCCACGTCATAGGGAAAATATTCTGGAATATAGGGCTGATCGCTTAGTAAGATGTTTATAAATTCCTGCTCGGTCCGAGGTTGAAAGGCAAAATTATGTGCTCTTTCATCACCTATGGTGCTTTCTTTGATATCCTTAATGGCATTGCCACAAAGTGAACCAGCACCATGGGCAGGATAGACAAGCACATCATCATCCAAAAGCGCATATTTCTGATGCACGGTATGGTACATCTTTTTGGCAAGTTCTTTTCTTTCTGTCGATGCTTCTCCCGAATATTCCCGCAAATCGGGCCTGCCGACACTGCCAAAAAGAAGCGCATCACCCGTGAAGACGGCAACGTTCTTGCCCTTTTCTTCCAATAGCACCGAAATGCTGTCGGGCGAATGCCCAGGGGTGTTTATGGCTTTCAACACGACATGATCGGAAAGCTGGATATGGTCTCCTTCATCAAACGCTTGATGTGGGTAACCGGCATTCGCCAATCGGCTGATATATACAATCGCGTGCTTTTGCTGTTGTATCTCGGCATGCGAGCTGACAAAATCGGCATGTGGATGAGTTTCAATGACCGCGATAATCTCCGCACTATTCGCTTCAGCATAGTCATAATAGGGTTGTGGATCGCGAGCAGGGTCTATCAACACCATTTTCCCTTCGACAAGTATCGCGTAGGAAAAATGGGACAATCCCTTATCTTCAAATTGTTTTATCATAAACGACCTTTCTTTGCTAGTATACAACACTCTATTGGCCAAAGTACCCGTACCAGCCATGGTTGCACAAAATAATAACGAACGATTTATAAAAACTCTTCTTTTCATGGCCACATTTATTTGTATATATACGTATTATTTTTGACATGCCACTCTTTTCCTGTGAAATATATATCGTTCACTTGTGTAAAACAATCAGAGTGGAACCTTTGTTTAAATCTATATTCGACAATATCATTCTTTTGCCCTTTTGTGGCGAAAATGTTGTCTTGTGCTGTCCATCAATTGTAGCCTGGATTTGGCACCAAGTCGTCATCTACTTCCAAATCGTTAAAAGGAATGGGGAAAATCCAAAGATTGGGGTTGGTTACACCCAGAACTTCTCCGGCCTTCTTTGTCCGTACCAAATCGAACCAACGATGGGGCTCAAGCACAAATTCAAGCTTGCGCTCCTCGGCGATGGCTGTTAAAAGCTGTTCGCTATTCGTGATAACAGGCGTAGCTGCTTTAGCTCTTTCCCTCACAGCATTGAGATCCTGAAGGGCGAGCGCAACATTGGGTGTCGGGATTTTTAAATAGGCTTCTGCTCGTATAAGGTATTGTTCAGCCAGACGGAGAATATACGTTGGGTTTTCTCCTGTAGACCGCCAATACAGTTTTTGCACAAAATAATTTCGGATAGCCGCTGATGAATTATCCGCTATCAGCGCTTTTCGATCGCCTGCTTGATCAGTTTCCTGCAAAGCTTGAAAGATATCAGGGCCAGGTGCAAATTGGTTTCTATAATCCTTGCTTGACCAGGATCCAAAGTGTGCGCTTTGATCAGCCGAGGAGAAAGCCAATTCAAAAATAGATTCCCGTGTGTTCAGGTTGCTCAAAATAGTAGACCAGCTCACTAATTCGTAATTGCTGTCACTGATAATCCGGGAAGAATAATCAATGGCTTTTTGCCAATCTTCATTGTATAGATGAACCCGTGCCTTTAAGGCATACACCGTTTTTTGGGTTATCCTATTTCGGTTCGTTGTGGCGGGCAACAATCCTTCGGCTTCGTCCAAATCATTCAAAACCTGCTGATAAACCTGCTTTTGGTTGCTCTGTCCAATTCCCTTGAAATCATTTGGCGATATCGTGGGCTTTAACACAATCGGAATATTGCCCCATGCCCTGGCGAGATCAAAGAAGGCCAAAGCTCTTATAAAATATGCTTCGCCCACATATTGGTTTTTCACGGCAGGGGTTATCGTGCCTTCTGGCAATGCATTTACTTTCTCAATAACATTATTGGCTCCGTTGATAACGGCAAAGATCTGTGACCACACGTTGTTTAACAATGTATTGTCGGGGCGGTACGTATGGCTTGGAAAGGCATTGTAATAATTTAGTGTGCCTACCCAGATATGATCGCCACTGGAGAGATAGGCTATTGCGGCATAACCGTCTCCACCATAATAGAGCCTGTTTTGCAATTGGCTATAAACACCTAAAATAGCCGTTTGTGCGGTGGCGGCATCGACGATGACAGTAGCATCTGAAACCGATTCTAAAGGTTCTGCATCCAAGAAATAATCAGAGCAAGAAGAACTTGCCAATGCGGTGATTATAAAGAAAAAGTGTTTAAATTTTTTGATATAAGGTGATGTTAACATGATTCAAGATGTCTAATGATTAAAAAGTAGCGTTGATACCAAATTGCACGGTCCTTGGATGTGGTGGCATAGAGAAGTCCAGTCCTTGTACCGTTGCCCCCGCTTGACGTTGTGCCACATTGACCTCTGGATCCGGTCCGCTGTATTTTGTAAAGGTCAATAAGTTCGTCACGTTGGTGTACAGCTTAAGTCTTTTCAGTACATTTTGTTTTGCCAATACTGTTTGTGGCAAGGCATAGCTCAGGCTGACGCTCTTTAACCGAATAAAGGAAGCATCTTCTAGAAACCTGCTGCTTTCATAATTGTGATTGAAACTACCGTCTGCATTGGCCTTATTGGTCACGCGTGGGATGTCTGTTATATCTCCTGGTTGTTGCCATCGATCCATCATGCTTTGCTGCATGGACCAAGATGTCCCGCGTGAACCGGCATGTTCCTGAAAATAGCGGTTCATGTTGAACACTTTATTTCCCTGCGAGAAGTAGAAATAGAAAGAAAAATCCACTCCTTTGTACTGCAAGGAATTATTTAATCCGCCTTGGTAAGCCGGCCAGGCATCACCCACGATCTGGCGGTCATCTACCGTTATTTTCCCGTCGTTTGTTTTGGAATCATCATAAACAGCATTTCCTGTTTGTGGATCGACATACAGTTGTTTGTATAACCAAAATGAGTATAGTGGATAGCCTTCTTCTAGCCGTACCCAGTCCCGGTTATATTGGGTGAACGCTCGGGGCAGTTTTTCGACGCGATTTTCATTATAGGAAACATTCAGTGTAGTCGACCAATGGAATTGATCCGTTTGGACATTTACGGTGTTCAACTGCACTTCGAAGCCTTTATTGCTCATCTCACCCAAGTTTTGGAAAACCGAAGAGAAACCCGTTTTGGCGGGTACAGGCACCTGCAATAATAAATCCGTTGTATATTTGTTGTACACGTCTATGTTAATCCCCAGCCTTCTATCCAAAAGCAAACTTTCCAAGCCTATGTTCCATTGCCGTGTCGTTTCCCATCTTAGATTTTCATTGCCCAATTGGGATGGTGAAACACCGGGACTTTCAAGATAGTTGTTGCCTCCTGACCAAAGGTTTAATGAAGCGAAATCCGGAATTCCTTGATTACCCGACCATCCTATGCTGGATTTTAGTAAAAGATCATCGATGAACGTCGTGCTCTCTTTTAGGAAGTCTTCTTTGCTTATTCTCCAAGCCAAGCCCACTGAAGGAAAGGTAGCCCAACGGTTGTTGACCCCAAACCGAGAGGAAGCATCTGTGCGCAGGTTGGCGTCAAAAATATATTTATCTTGAAAGCTGTAGTTTAGACCACCGAAATAGGAAATCAGACCGGAAGGAAGGACTCCTGTGGTAGATCCTTTGGTAATGGCAGCTGCGGATATGGCGGAAAACTGCGTGCTGGGAAAATTCGTACCTGTAATCGTAGCACGGCTGAATTGGTTCTTTTGCAGTGTGTTTCCCAGGAAAAGCGAAAGAAAATGTTGCTCGTTGGAAACCGGGATATAATTCAACAGCTGTTCGGCAATCCAGATACGCTCTGTGGTCAACGCATCGGTAGCACTCCCGTTTGCCGACCTACCTTCATTCAAGTTCGCGTTGTAATAAATGACTTCATTGTAGCTGTTGTCATCCAAGCTAAACGAACTTTTAAACGTTAGGTTTTTCAATATTTCCCATTTTGCGAAGGCATTGCCAATGAAACGCTTCGTGTAGGCATAGCTGTTGCTGTTTTCGAACAATACATAGGGATTGTTAAAACGTTCGGCTCTATTATAACTGCCATCGGCATTTATGATGGGGGTTAAGGTCGGAGTATGCAATCCTGTATTAGTAATACCGCCTGTATCGCCTGTCGGAACTGTTCGCCTGACAATGTTGCCGTAGGAAATACTTGTTCCGACTTGCAATTTACTGGAGATATGGTGATCCAGATTAGCCCTAAAACTTGACCTGTTGAAATCCTGCAATTTCAGGATAGACGGTGATTTGGTAAATTCGCCACTCAAATAAAAAGTCGTATTATCGCTTCCCCCGGCAATGGAAACATTGTTGACCGTTTGTTGGGCAGTTCTGAAAATCAACCCCAACCTGTCGTATGTTCCCTGATCCTCCGGATTGCCCTGTCCTCCTTCGCTGGCAGGTCTATAAGGTCTTGTTTCGTATGTCCCGCCGTCGTTGATCCACAGCTCATTAATGATTGTGGCATGGTCAGGTCCCGACACAAGATCCCACAGTTTAGGTGCTTTTGCTATGCCTAATTGGCTATTGAGACTGACTTCCGTTCGTCGACCTCTTTGGCCTCTTTTAGTTGTAATAATAATCACGCCGTTAGCTCCCCTAGACCCGTATATGGCCGTAGCATTTGCATCTTTGAATACTTCTATGGATTCAATATCGGCGGGATTGAGATCGGCAAGAGGGTTCGAAGTTTGTCCACCTGCGCCCACACTTTGCAAAGATTGGCTATTGATAAACACACCGTCTATGATGTATAGGGGGTCGTTGTTGGCGTTTATGGATGTTGCGCCCCGTAGTCTTACCAAAGCTGTTCCGCCTTCCACCCCCGATGCAGAAGAAATCTGCAAACCGGGTGTTAGCCCTTGCAATTTTTCCGTGAAACTAACACCTGCATTGTGCGTCAGCTCATTTCCTTTTACCTCGGATACAGCTCCGGTAATATTCGATTTTTTCTTTTGAGAATAACCCACCACTACAATTTCGCTTAGCTGGTTGTAATCGGTTTTTAATTCAACGACAATTGGCGAATGGGAAGCCACGATCCGTTGCTGTTCATATCCTACAAAAGAAACGAGGATGGTAAAAGGTAATTTTTGTCCGGTTACAAATTCAAACTTTCCGTTTCTATCCGTCTTTACGCGGTGCGTGACAGCCTCTAGCTGTACTGTAGCTCCTTCTATGGGCTCTTTAGTTTGCGCATCGATAATCGTTCCTACCAGAGACGCATTGATAATAGGACGGGTTTCCTGCCCTTGGGCGGATATAGCCGTTATCAAAAACAAAAAAATAATAATCGAGTAATCATATACTCTGTAACTTTTCATACTTTTCAAAAATTAATAGTAAATACTGACAAGTGACCAACTCCAATTCGACAACTTGTATTCTTTTATAAATCAGTCACAACCTGATGAAGGCTCTACATCCTTATCTTTCTTAAGTGTTTTGACCAATGTGGTATCTGTTCCTTCCGTGTCTTTATTTTTATCTCCGCTGCCGGAGGAACCACATGATACCGATAGGAAAGAGATAAACAACGACAAAAAAACCAATTTGACTAAATTTTTCATACCTAACTGTTTTATAGTGAAATAATTGTTTAATAAACCATGCGATACTATTTTTCAACAAAATACCATCTGTAACGCTCTTTCAATTCCTGCTTTTGTTCGGGTGTCAGTATAATATGAGGGTCTTTCTGTGAGATAACCGTAGACACCACTTTGTGAACTCCTTTACTGTTCTCTATAAAAAGTACGGTAGGTGAGGATATTCGCTTAATGGAATCCAGCCCTAATCCCTTATAAGGGTTTAGGATATTGTGAAATTTTTCCAAAATCGCTCGATAACCTACAGACCCTTCCTCCGTAGTTGCCACCTTGCCGTCCTGCATCTCTTTTTGATCACGTATATTCTTGATATTCAAATAATATATCGTAGCTTTTTCTGCCTCCGAAAACTCCAATAAAGGTTCTATAGCATTCCTAAACCAGGGACAGGAAGGCCAACCGAACAGGACAATGCCATTTTCAAGTTGGAGAATGTCTTCTTCATTTGCAACAATGATCCTACTGCTATCCGGCACAGAAACAACGATGTCGCTTTTCTCATTCAGATCCTCTAATTCCTTTTTAAACTGTTGAACATGTTCACCATTGATCACAGCATTCGTATTCCGAACCTGATTTTTGCTATCGGTACAGCCCACAAATAGTACGCATACTATTCCAAACCATGCTATTTTATTTTTCACACTCATTCCTTATGAAATTTGCAGCAATTACCTATTTGCTTTATTGTTTATAGCGGAGATAGATATCTTTATAAATCTGCTTTAACTCCTCATGCTGTTCTGGGGTCAACTTTACATATGCATCTTTTTGGCTTTCAACAGTCCCTGATTTTTTTTCAAAAGCCTTATTGTTTTTGATAAACAACACGGTCGGCGAGTATATTCTTTTGACAGTATCATTTTTTAGTCCTTTATAAGAATCCCATATGCCATCGAACTTCTTTAGAAGGGAACGATAGCCTTCTGTTCCCTTTTCTGTCGTGACAACCGTGGTGCTATCCTGTTGGAGTTCCTTTTTGTCCCGAATTTTAGCAATGTTTAGGTAATGAATTTGAACATTCTCTTCCTTGGCAAAGTCCAACAGAGGTTCAATTATATTTCTACACCAAGGACAGGAGGGAAAACCAAACAGGACAATACCATTTTCAAGCTCTAGAATATCTTCTTCCGTAGCATAGATAATCAGACTGTCGTTTTCTACCTCAACGGAAATATGTGTTTTGCCAGACTTGGATTTTGTTCCGTTGCCGCTCTCATATTCTGCTTTAAAAGATTTGCTCGCTGTGTCGAGGGCTGTTGTTTGTTGATCGCTATCGATCTTGTTCCCGCTATTGTTTTGGCATGCGGCGATCAGTAGAATAACCACAAAGCCATATAATACATTTATTCCCTTTTTCATATCTATTTTCTTATGTTATGTGTTTGAATAACCTAATCTATTTCACGACGAAATTAATGCGGTCTACACCGGTATTGTGTGCTTTTCTGTCAAAAGCGGTAACAATGATTTCGTAATTCCCCCGGTTATTGGCGGGTATTTTAGCTTCAAAGACATTGGCTTCAGCTGTCTTGACGAGATCTATTTTGGCGGTTTCGGTTCCGTCTTTCAGCACAGTTGCTGTCACATCGTAGTTTTTGGCATCCCATACGCCTCCATCTTTTACAGTGCATCCGCACATCATGACGACGTTGGTTCGAATAATTAACGGATTGTTACTGGAAGCAATCTCCTGATGTGTTGTCGGAGAGAGTATATCAACGACGAACCCCGGGATTTCCAAAATAATCCCATCGCCCAAAATATCTTTACCGGGTAAAGCCCAAATTTGAGTGCTCGATCGAATGGCCGCATGTTGTCGCTTAAAGGGGGCTATCGCCTCGATATCCAACAAAGTAGGCTCCTTAATGTCCAAGGTTGCGATAAATTTTGCAGTATTGTCGTCTGTGATGCGGTTATACCGCTCCCTTGGTTGCTGCACGATGATGTCGGTATTTCCCGATGCCCCGCTTGTATACCCTTTAGCCAATACTTCTTGGGTATAATGGTTTTTCACCACAACATATGCCCCGCCAATTCCAGTGCCGATAAACTTGGCATCTTTTGCCAACGCTCGAATGGTAATCTGCGTGGTTTGTGCGATCAATCCGCAGGCCATGCAAATGTGTAGTATGCTAAAAACTAAAAATTTCCACATAGCTGATTGTTATTTATTGTTGTTCATGTTTGATTTCTTATATTCCTTTATTTCTGAACGGGTATAAGCAGGCATCACTCATTGGGCCATAGGACAGTTTTTGGCTATCATTGATAAGTAAACTTGTTATTTTTCACATACCATTCTTTCCCGGTGAAATAAGTTTCATCCAATCGGTCCAATACAACGGTTATGCTATCCTTTCGAAAATCTTTACCCCGTAGCACAACTCTGTCCTTATTTGGACGATCATAGTTCCAAGACAAAATATTTATGCTGTCGCCTTTTTCCGTGCCGTAAAGCTCCTTGAGGCCTATTCTGTTTTCTTCGTTCAGTAGTTTCCTCAGATCTCCCGAAAATTTTTGGTTTTTGTCCACGAGGTAAAGTTTTTGGGTGGCTGTATCGATTTCATAGTACAAGTATGTTTTACCACCTGCTCTTCCCGTCAGCTCGTAATCTTTTAAGATATCACCGATACTGGGCGTGCCGTTGCCCAATGCAATATTGATGTTCTTATTTACTTTGTAGACAAACGTAGAATAACGTTCGAAAACAGCATCATGCCACCTTAATGAATCATGGGGAGAATATTGCACCGTATCGCCATTCAAAACAAAGGTGCTGACCGTATAATGTCCTGCCGCACCGGGTAGTCCAGGAACGACGGGTTCTTTCAACGATCCTTTGTTATAGCGTACATCGTACTGGAAATAACCTAAAAGGATCAAAAAAGAAAATACAAATACCGTTTTTAGCCCGTAATACAGATTTTTTCGAAGTTTGGTGTCCAATACCGGATAGTAATAAGAGGGCTTCACGGCTTGACCTTTGATAAACAATCGCCAGATATTGGGAATATACTGCGCCAAAATGAACAGGGACAACAATACGAAATAAGAGCTGTACACATGCACTGCGCCGTCGTAGGCCAGATTAGCATGTGCGATGTTGAACAACACGCCTGCATTGATAATGGCACCCAAAGCCGCCGTTCCCCTAAATAACAATAAGGCGCCTGCTCCGATTTCCAAGAATCCCAAGAATATTTGATAGGGCAGGGAAACGCCCACGGCCTGCCAATACAGTTTGAACGGGGCATAGTCTCCGAAATCAGTATTCAGGTTGGCGATTGAGGGAAACGGCATTTGCATTGGAAAAAACTTAAGGTATCCAAATGCGATAAGACCGATGGCAATGCGGTATCGGACAATGACCCGTAGCCAATAGTACAGCGCGTTATAGTCTTGCCGTTTGCTGTTGCGGGCCAGAATCGTCCAAATGGCTGTCCCCAAAAGCGCAATAAGTAATGCCACTCCCCACGAAGCATAGGCGGCCAGGCCCCATCGCCCACTTTCCGTGGCCACTTCTACAAAGCTGGCACGATAGCCTGCAAAGGCAGACAATACATTGTAAAGGGATTCTGCACTAAATAAGCGCTCGTACCATTTCCAGTCCAGAGGTACGACAAGTAGTACAAAAAACAGGAATGCAAATCTGAAAGCTATTTTTTCGGCATTGCTCCAAACCGATGAACCGGAATACACGGCTTCTGGTTCAATATTTTGATATGTGTTCATATGTCACCGTTATTCTTTTAGTAAATTTTAATGGGTTTCCGTCGACCTTCATGCAACAGATATTTCTTAGGTTGGCGCACCAATTTTACATGTAATGAATCTCCATTTGCATATTGTCCACGGAGTATGATTTCGTCCTTGCCAATTTTCTCAAAAGAAAACGTGTACTGTCGCGTAGTGTCCGTTTTGTGAAAAAACTGAAGGGTTTGTTTTCCATCTTCTTCTGCATGTTCGTAGCGATAAAAGTGGCGGCCACCATTACCCGACTGTTCATAGTTCCGTTCGTTGTCCTTTTGGTAAACAATCCTTGGTTTAAGGCTGTCCACCTTGACGGGTTCGTTGCTTCGAATGCTCAGGGTATTCCACTCCTCAAAAACAACGTTCTGCCACCGGGTCGGATGGGTGAGCGAGTAGGGGATAGTATCGCCTTTTATGACAAACTCTTCCACATCGTATATGCCCTTTACATCGGCAATTCCTCTTGTATTGGGGAACGGATAGTTGGTGCTTTGCCAAGAAATGAAAGTCAATAGGCCAAAAGCACTAATAACTACGAGAAACAGCACTTGAAGCAATGGACGGAACTTGCCTATTTTCGCGCTATAGTACGGAATAAACCCATCTGGATAGGTTTTGGATTCCTTGAAAAGCAAGGAGTACAATCTCGGCACGTCGTACCAAAGGATAGCTAGTGCCAGTAGTAACAAGAAGGAGCTATAGACTTGCTCACCGATCTCGTACACGTAATTGACCAGCACAATGTTCAGCAAAAGCGCGGCGAGCAAGCCTGCTCCGATGGCCGTAGTCTTCCTGTTGAGCAACAACAGCCCGCCTGTTATTTCCAGAATACCCAAAAGAGGGAGGTAGCCTGCCGAAGAAACTGCGTTGGTGAGGTAATAAATCTTCCACAAGAGAAAATCGCCGTACTCGGTATGCAGGTCGCTTAGGGTCGGTTCGGGTATCTGAATCGGTACGATCTTGACAATTCCGGTAAAAATAACGGCGAGCGCCAAACGGTACCGAAGCAAAACCCTTAACCAGTAATAGTCTTGAAGATATGCTTGACGATCTTTCTTTTTTTGCAACCTACCCAACACCAATGCACCTATCAAAGCGATTAATAGCGCTATCAACCAATTGTAATATCCTTCCAAATGCGTGCCCACATATAAGCTTTCCGGCACAAAAGACGTTCGGAAGGTAGCTAATTGGAACAAGTTCTGAAAAGAAAAACCACTTCCCGATAGAGAACGATAGAGGTTTAAATCGTAGGGAATGGATAATATGACGAAAAATAAAATCGCCACATGTAGCACAAAGACTTCTCTGGGCTTCCATATTGTATTTTCTGTAAGAGTCATAGCCGCTTTTTTAGCATAATTGAAACGTGAACAATAAAATGATAACTACTTAATCTAGTCCCGTATTTTGCTCCAAATCGGGATCGATTAATATCTGGCTGTAGGGGATAGGCAATAAAAGCCTGTTCGGATTGGTAATGCTCAATACCGACTGTGCCCTGCCTGTTCTTACTAAATCAAACCAGCGATGAGGTTCAAAGGCAAATTCGACGCGGTTTTCGTTCTCGATGGCCAACAGCAAAGCAGCCTTTGTCGGAACGTCAGCGCTATTTAAGAGCGGCACATTTGCCCTATCTCGAATCGTATTCAGGTCAGCTAAAGACGCCGCCGCATCGCCAGCTTGACCCCGCTCGGCCAAAGCCTCTGCCCGGATAAGGTACAATTCTGCCAATCGAATGAGGTAAGCGGGATCTGTCCCATTGGTTCTGTAATACAGCTTTCCGTACCACACCGAAGCTCCATTGGCTTGAACACTATAAATCAAACTATTTCTATCGCCCCCGATTGATGCATTGTTCAAAAGTTCGACAACCTGATCCGCAGGCCTGACCCAGCCGATTCCTCCTCTTGTAGAGTGTTGCCAGTTATACCCCTGTGTGTTAGTCACATTGGTATTGTAGTACAGTTCGAATACCGATTCCGAGGTATTGGAAGCATTATTGGCAAAAAAGCCACTATAAGAGTCCGTTAGACGGTAGTTATCTTGATCGGCTATTATTTTGGAAGCGTATTCAATAGCTTTATCCCATTCCTTTTGGTACAGGTAATACCGGGCCTTTAGTGCCCAAACGGTCTTTTTGGTCGCTCTAATCCTGTTGGTCGTTGCGGGCAATAAGCCTTCGGCCACATCCAAATCACTGATAATCTGTGCATAGGTTTGCTGGGCTGAACTTCTTTTTACACTTGGAATGTTTGTTGCCGATGTCGTCGGCTCCAACAGGATTTGGACACCGCCCCATGTCCTGACCAAATCAAAATACGCAAGTGCTCTTATGAAGTATCCCTCACCTGTCAATTGGTTTCGAGCGTCTTCGGTGAATGTATTGGTTGTAGGCAGCAATGGAACTTTTGCGATCACATTGTTGGCACGGTTTATCGTGTTGTAAATAGAGACCCAAACCACGGACAGAGGCCCTAAATCGGCTCTGGCAGTATGCGTTGTTAAAGTGCTATTCACAGCTTGGCTACCGGTATACTGCACATTGTCGGCAGATATGTTGATAATCAAAGGGAAATTGTATCCGTAATAATTTACGGATTGCAACTCGTTATAAATCCCTCTTACGGCAGTCTTAGCCGAATTTTCGTCTACTATGGTTACCAAATCCGATGTGGAGGTTTGGGGCTCCACTTCTAAAAACTTATTGCACGACTGTGCGTGGATTAACAATAGTAGTACGATGAAATATCCAAATAATCTATATGTTTTATTCATATTCTGTTCTTGTTTTATTTCTTATTCCATGATATTTCTACAAGGACACATTCAGACCAAACTGAAAACTCCTTGGTTGTGGTGGGGTACCAAAACCTCCTAAACCCTGTGCATTTGGGTTGGATGTCACGTTCGTCTCGGGATCACCTGTGTATTTGGTAAGGATAAACAGATTGGCCGCTACAAAATACAACCTTATATTATCCAATTTTGCTCTTCTTGACACACTTTTTGGCAATGTATACCCCAACGAAAGCTGTTTCAGTCTCAGGAATGAGGCATCTTCCAGATAACGGCTGTTTTGGTCCAATGTATAGTTATATCCTTTATTGGTAAGACGAGGTACATCTGTAATATCCCCGGGTTTCTGCCACCTATCGAGCAAGGTTTTATTTCCCCCTGTACCCGGATTTCTTTCCAAAAAGAACCGTTGAAGATTGAGGTTATAGTTACCGTACTGGAAAGAGAACAACGTACCAAGATCAAATTGTCTAAACTTGAAGTTATTGGTAAGCCCTCCATAAAATTTGGGATAGAAATTATGGAGTATGCGCCTATCTTCCACGGTTAAAACACCATTTTCGTCCTGTCCATAAAATACAGGGTCTCCCGTTTGCGGATCTACATACAATTGCTCATACAACCAAAACGAGTTTAACGAATACCCTTCTTGCAAGATGACCCAATCGCGCGTATATTGCGTAATAGGCGTGGGTAGTTTCTCAATTCTGTTCCGGTTATGCGAGATGTTCAGATTGGTATTCCAACGAAAACCCTCACGGTCTATATTAACGGTATTTAGATTGAACTCCACACCTTTGTTGCTTACCTCACCCACATTCGCCCAATAGCGGGAAAAGCCGGAAAAAGCCCGAACAGGTAGTTCTAATAACAGATCAGATGTATATTTATCATAATAATCAAAAACGATGTTGATTCGGTTTTTAAAGAAAGAAGCGTCTACACCGACATTGGCCTGTGCGGTTTTTTCCCATTTCAGCTCATCATTGCCTAATTGTAGCGGGCCAATACCCGCCAACGGTGTCCCGTATACATCAGCATAAGGGCTTTCTCCCGACCATAACCCCCTTGCGGCAAAATCATCTATCCCGGCTTGATTACCAGTAATGCCGTAAGATGCCCTAAGCTTCAAATCAGATACCCATTCCACATCTTTCAATATGCGCTCGTTCTTGACTCTCCACGCCAAACCCACGGCGGGAAATGTTCCCCAGCGATTTTTTACGCCGAATTTAGAGGAACCGTCTGTCCGCAAACTTATCTCGCCAAAATATTTATCCGCGTAATTGTATGCAACCCGGCCAAAAAAAGAGGCTAATGTATATTTGGACCAATTGTCTGAAGCCAACGTGGAGGCCGCAGCCGAAATTCGCCTATAATTGCTGTTTGCAAATCCGTTTCCTTCGGCATAGACATTGGTCAGCACGCTGCTTTGTAAAGTATTGCCTACCAAAGCTGTCAAATGATGAACACCTAAAGCGGTCTGGTAGGTAAGGGTCTGTTCATTAATCCAATTGGTATTTTGCGACAAGGAAGATATGGCTTTGCCACCAACCCCTGAACCTATAGTCGTGCCTGTATTCCAATATTGATACTCGTCGTACAGATTGTAATCGGCACTGATACTCGATCGAAGTTTTAGGTTCTTTAAGATGCTGATATCGGCAAAGGCACTACCGATATATCGGGTACTTGCGGTGTTTACGTCGTAGTTGTCAACCAAGGAGTATGTATTTTCCAAACCGATAAGCGCGCCGGAAGCATCGTGGGTAGGATTATAGGTGGAGCCGTTGATAGCTGAGCCCCATAACCTCCCTTGCGGACCATCTCCTAATCGGGCTTGGTTGCGGTAGCTTTTGGACAGGCTATTCGTAATTCCCACCGTCACGTAGTCTGATAGTTGTTGGTCGAAATTGAATTTTGCACTTCCTCTTTTGAAGCCGATGACTTTGAAAAACGCATCTTGGTCCACGTAGCCTGCTCCCAAATAATAGCGGGATCTTTCTCCGCCACCATGTGCACCGATATTGTAATCCTGTATATGCCCTTTTCTAAGCAGAAAAGCGAGTCGATCATATGTTTTTTGATCTTCTGGAGCGCCTAATCCACCTTCGGCGACCGGTCTAAAAGGACTGTTTTGCGGTGAGCCCGAATTGATCCAATACTCATGCACCAAAGTCGCCACTTCAGGACCAGACGCCAAGTTGGGCAATACAGACTTATCTGCCTCTACCCAGCCGTTTGACACGTTGACATCCACTTTAGGCGCTGTGCGGTATGTTCCTTTTTTTGTCGTGACAATAACTACCCCATTCGCTCCCCGCGAACCATAGATGGCTGTCGCTGAGGCATCTTTCAGCACCTCTATGGACTCAATGTCGGCCGGATTAATATCCGCTAAAGGTGAGGTGCTCCTGCCTCCCAAGTCAGCAGTTTGTAGACTGGAATTATTCAAGAAAACACCATCAATGATGTATAACGGGTCACTGCTGGAGTTGATCGAGGTCGTTCCCCTCAATCGGACAAAAATGGATTCGCCGGGTACTCCGGAATTGGTTATGATTTGTAATCCCGGAGCCTTTCCTTGCAACTGGGCATCAAAACTCGCAACAGGTATTTTATTGACCTCTGCCGCACTTATGCTGGCAACAGCGCCCACTAAATCTTGCCTTTTCTGTGTGCCGTATCCTACGACTACCACTTCATCCAACGCATTTTCAGATGGTGTCAGGGCAATTACTGCCGGCGAAGCGGCTATAACCAGTGTTTTCTTTTCATACCCCACGGAAGACACAATGATCGTAAAAGGCAGTTTCTGGCCTGTTACAAACTGAAATTTACCTTGTCTGTCCGTTTTTACGCTATGTGTCACCGCCTCGAGCTGTACGGTAGCGCCTTCTATAGGCTCTTTAGTTTGCTCATTGACGACCGTGCCAGTCAGTGATGCATTGATAATGGGTTTAGTTTCTTGCGATCGAGCAGGTATATTTGCTATCAAAAACAAAAAAATAGCAGTCGAGTAATAATATACTCTGTAATTTTTCATACTTTAGAAAAGTTAATAGTGAATACTGACAAGTGACCAACTCCAATTGACGACTTGTTTCATTATTAATCATGACAGAAGCTATAGGGGAAGAGATTCCCCTATATGCTTCCACTTTAAGAGAGAGATAAGTTCTTTAGCGACACATTCGCATGCGGTAGCAAAGACAGAACAAGATGATAAAGCTATCCCTTGTATTTATTAAGCTATATTTCATGATGTCTTTCTAATTATTTCAGATTGTACCGCAATGTCACGCCATATGTCAGCGGATCGCCTATGACACCGGCATATTGACCATGGTTGCCCGGCGCTGCCAGTAGCTGTTCGTAATAATCCTTATTCGTGAGGTTTCGGCTCCATACAATCACAGAGAGCCCATTTGTAGCCCTAAACCCTACACGTGCATTGACTAATGTATAGGCATCGATATTCAAGTATTTTGAGGGAGATGGGCTGGACGAAAATTTGGAACGGTAATACAAATCTGTTCCCAAAAAGTAATAGCCTTGAAGACTGAGTAAATCTCCTTTTGTTGTCAACTCTGTGGCAAGTGACCAAGACCACTTTGAAACCCCAGGAAGCTCACCTCCTGAAATGTCCTTGAAAGCCTCTGTTCCACCGACCTCTTCCAATGGTACTGGTGCATTCGTAAACGATATATACTTGCCATCGGTATAGGCCAATGCTCCGTTCAACCGGAGAAATTTCCATGGACGGATGCTTCCGTCCAGCTCAAAACCTTGCACCCTGACCTTTTCTGCATTGGCCAAATAACCTCTGTTCACACCAGGATCTGGCGTTTGTACCTGTGTTTGATAATCTTTGATATTAGTCTGATACACGGTAAGGTTTAGAAAAGCATTTCTGCTTGGAGTCGTTTTCACGCCAAATTCCACGTGATTGACCGATTCCGGTCTTACTTCGGCCAAGTCTGTTGCCACTTTTCCGTCTACAACAGGCAATCCGCCTACATTGATACCGATGGGTTTATAGCTTTTGGAATAGGTAGCATACGCATTGTACTGTGGGGTAAACCTATATTGCAGGGATAATTGTCCTGACAGATTTCCGGCATCGGCATTTACATCAAATTGTTGATCAGAATAAATACTGTTTACTGCAGCAAGTTGCTCAGCTGTATATTCGATCGTATTATCGATATATTTTTTTCGGTCATAGTCAGCCACTTTTTTATCATAGTTATAGCGCAATCCGGGCAATACATGCAATTTATCGGTAATGGCCCAGTCAACCTGTGAAAAGACGGCCAAACTGGTGCTCTTGATGCCGTATTTTGTACGAATACCCACCTTGTCAATCAGGCCCGGTGCCCATTGCGTTTGGGAGGCATTGCTCTGCTGAAAACGCCATAAAGCATCGCCCGCTTCTTCGGTATGTACCGGATCGGTTCTCAGGTCTTGCCATAGCCCGAACACACCGACCACGCCACTTACTTTTTCACTGATGTTTCCTGAGTATCGAAATTCCTGTGACCATTGATCATGTGTTGAATTTCCGGCTGAAATCGTATATGCCGGCACACCTAAATAATCTCTATCGTTGAGTGGTACCCAATCCCAATATCGCCAGGCAGATGTAGAGGTCAATGTTCCGTTTCCTATTTTGTAATCAACGTTCAACGACACGCCACCCAATTCGTTGTCGGCTTTAGATCGCGTGTCCAAATCAACTTTTCGCTCAAAGGCGCTCTTATACGGAATTTCGTAGCCAAGGTCTTCGATGATCTTATAAAATTGCCTGTAATCCGACCGTTGTGTCTGTACGACACCGGCTATTCCCCAACCATAGCCATCAGGACGTTGTGCCGTTACATCCCCGGCCAAAGAAATTTTCAGATTTTCGGTGGGGGTAAACAGCAACTGTGCTCGTAATCCCAGATTGTTGATGTCGTTGATATTGCGATCACTGTACACATTGTACAATGTTCCATCCCGTTGCGTCCCCGAAAAAGAGACCCGGGCAGCCAACTTGTCTTTGATCAGCGGTCCAGTTAAGGAAGCCTTACCTTGTATATAACCATAGTTGCCATAGCTCAATTCAAAATTTGCACCTGGGGTAAATTCGGGCAGGCGTGAGGTAATATTAAATGCACCCGACGTCGTGTTCTTACCAAAAAGTGTACCTTGAGGTCCTCTTAATACTTCAATTTGCTCGATATCGATAAAATCTAATGAGGTTGCTGCGGGGCGGGCGAGATACACGCCATCTAAATAAAAACCCACCCCCGGATCAATACCATCGTTAGTAAGGCCATAGGTGGAGCCTAACCCTCTGATATTTAACGTTGTATTTCGAGGGTTGGAAGCATAAAGCTGTACTGTAGGAACGACTTCTTTAATCCTGTTGACATTAAAAGCTCCCGCATCTTCTATAGTGCTTGCCCTTACCGTGGAGACCGGAATAGGAATATCCTGAATCTGTTCTGTCCTTCTGCGTGAGGTTACAAAAACTTGTTCCAACTCATTCAGACTGGGTGATAATTCTATAACAGTGGGTGAAGTTTCGACAACGATTCTTTTCGTTTGGTAGCCCACAACGGAAACAATCAACGTGAAAGGCAGTTTCTGCCCGGTGACAAACACAAACTTTCCGTCCCTATCAGTCCGGACTTTATGGGTTACAGCTTCCAATTGCACAGTAGCCCCTTCTATAGGTTCTTTGGAAACAGCATCGATAATAACACCTTCTAGTGTAGCATTGATAATGGGTTGGGGCTGTTGCCCAAATGCCTGCTGTGTCAGCAGAAAAATAAATAATAAGATGGTCGAGTAATGCAATACTCCATATTTTTTCATATTTTCGGATGTTTAATAGTGAATACTATACAAGTGCCAACGCCAATTGAACTTGTGGTTTGTTATTGAACGCAGGAGGGAAGCTTAGGCTTCCCTTCACTGTGTTCTTGTATAGAGGGGAAAGTTTCAGCAATAGCACATTCGCATCCGAACGGAAAGACAATACAGGGTAATGCGATCAAGGTTCTTTTGAACCGGATTGTTGTGGGTTTGGTTGTAGTTTTTCTTCATATGTTGTTTAAAATTTATACTATCGTTGCCAACGCCAATTGAAACGAACAGGGCAAATATAATAACAAATTTTAAAATGTCTACTAAATTGGTAGATTTTATATACAAATAATTATAAATTAAATATAAATAACTGATTATCAATTTTATAATTTTTAATATTTGTGAATATCTACCGAAATGCAGTATTTGTTAAAAATTAAATAGCCGAGCGGTTCTAGACTACTCGGCTAAAAAGAATATCCTCTGTAGCCTAACGCTGGCCTGGCTTTGTAAGCGGTTGCCTAACATGGTGATTTTATGAAAGGCACTGCTTGGGAGAGTAGCGCCAGCGGGGTTTCAGCATGCATAAAAAAACGGGCTGAAACCCGTCTGTATTATCATTTATTTCTTTTCCTGATCCCATGCGTTGACGCCACCTGTTGCTCCGTTGAACAATATATTCTCATCATGTTCATTCTTAAATGCCGAAGCTTCGCGCGCATTTCCGATGCAGCAACCATTTATAGCAAAGCTGTTGATCTATTACGCGTAGGTATTATAACACAAACTGAGATAAAATGCTTTGCAGTCACGAATGGCTAATAATAAAAATTAGGTATGGGAGAAAGCTGTCCGATTGTTTATAGCCACAACGCTAAAATGCCCCAAGCTGACGTGACAATCACCAAAATACCTACCAAAATTAAAAGCAAGCGCTGATTAATGCGCGAAGCCACGTATGCGCCCAAAGGAGCGGCAACAATACCGCCGATAATCAGACCTAAAACAATTTCCAAATGTTGCACGCCCAACATGAAGATGAATACAGCCGTGGCAAAATACGTCACGAAAAACTCTGCCGTGTTGACTGTGCCAATAGTGTGTCGCGGGCTATTGCCCCGACTCAATAAATTAGAAGTCACGATAGGCCCCCAACCACCGCCACCGATTGCGTCCAATAAGCCACCGGCAAAAGCCAAAAGAGGTGCATGCTTAACTTTTTTTGTTGTTTGGCTCTTTTTTTTGAAAGCTTTGTAAAGTAGGTATATGCCCAACAAAAGGAGATAAAAAGAGATAAAAGGTTTCACCAAGTTGCCGTCAAAGATGCCGGAAATGAAATAGGCACCAAGTACTGCACCAATGCTGCCGGTAATCGCAATCTGAAAAAACAATTTTCTATCGATATTGTCAAAACGGATATGCGAAAGGCCCGAAACGCCTGTTGTGAAAACCTCTGAAGTATGCACACTGGCAGACGCAAACTTTGGTGGAATACCGAACCAAAGCAAGAGGCTGGTGCAGCTTACACCATAAGCCATACCCAATGCTCCATCAATCAATTGCGCCACAAAACCAGCCAAAATGAACCATAGAAACTTCTCGCCAAACTCAAAGGCATTGGCGCGAAAACCTTCTACCAAAAGATAAATAAAATAACCTGCAATCGCCAACTTGAGGGCAACGATTGCCCATCCTACGTGTTTTAACGTGATTCTTCTCCCTACATGGTCTAGTCTTAAAATTGCTATTGCTTTATCCATTTATCTGCGTTTTGTTTGTGTATGATTTCTTTAAATCACATCAAATCGTATGACGTCCGACAAATATAGAAACATTCTTTAATAAAATCTACTAAATTGATAGATTTTATGTAATTTGTGTTTAGCTTATAAAAAAGCCTGTTGCAATCCCTGCAACAGGCCCATAATCAACCAAAAAAGCATGTTATTAAAAACAGTACTTATTTTCTTCAATAAGTTTTTTCGCGATTCGTTGACGCGCTTCCTTTACATTAAAAGGTTCTGCCTTTGTGAAACGCCTTAATCCGACCAGCATCATTTTCAGCTCGTCGCCTTCGGCAAAAGAATATAAAGCTTCTTTGCCGGCTATCGCGACCTTGTCCAATGTGCTGTGTAAGTACACACGGGCCATGTCTGTTGGCAAAGCCGCTGTTTCTTCTCCTGCAGTGTGATAGATTTTTTCCGCACGCAACAAAACAGACTCCGCCACATATATATACCCGATTATATCGGCGATGTTCATCAATATCTCTTCTTCTTTCGCTAAAGACATCATTAATTTTTGTACCGCGGCTCCGGCAATCATTAACCCCACTTTTTTTAGATTGGCAATGATTTTCTTTTCTGCTGCAAAAGGGGCGTCGTCTTCATCTCCAAAATCTGGAATAGACATCAATTCGTTGGCTACGGCAGTTGCCGGTCCCATCAAATCCAGCTCGCCTTTCATGGCACGTTTCAGCAACATGTCCACAATCAATAAACGATTAACCTCGTTGGTTCCTTCAAAGATGCGGTTGATGCGCGAATCCCGATAAGCCCTTTCCATAGGGGCTTCAGCTGAATAGCCCATTCCTCCATAAATTTGGACTCCCTCATCTACTACATAATCCAGCATTTCCGAGCACCATACTTTGCTGATCGCACATTCAATGGCAAATTGTTCGACAGATTTCAGTTTTGCCTTTGCCTCATCCATGCCGCTGGCGATTAAGGCATCGTATGCATCATCTATATTTTGTCCGGCCCTATAGGTTGCCGCCTCCGTGGCAAACAAACGAGTTGCCATTTCGGCTAATTTATAGCGAATAGCGCCAAACTTGGAAATAGGTAAATTGAACTGCACCCGTTCATTGGCATATTTTACGGCTTGGCTAATCACCGAACGTGATGAGCCAATAGTGGCAGCACCTAATTTAATCCGGCCGATATTTAGGATATTGACGGCAATCTTAAATCCGTTTTCACGCTCTGACAACATATTTTCTACCGGTACCGGACAGTCATTAAAGAACAGCTGCCGAGTGGACGAACCTTTAATACCCATCTTGTGCTCCTCTGGGTTCATGGTAATACCGCCAAAATCCCTTTCTACAATGAAAGCCGTTAAATTTTTATCGTCGTCTATCTTGGCAAACACAATAAACACATCCGCAAAACCACCGTTGGTAATCCACATTTTCTGTCCATTGATCAAATAGTGGGTGCCTTCAGCGTTCAGCTTGGCCGATGTCCGACCGGAATTGGCATCTGAGCCTGCATTGGGCTCCGTTAAGCAATAGGCTGCTTTCCATTCACCAGTTGTCAATTTAGGAATATATTTTGCCTTTTGTTCTTCATTTCCGTAATAAAGAATAGGCAATGTGCCGATGCCCGTATGTGCTGATAGAGCCACAGCAAAAGAGTATCCCCCACCGACTGCATCCGCCACCAACATGGACGTGTTAAAATTCTTTCCAAAGCCACCATATTCCTCTGGAATAGACACCCCCAGCATCCCTAATTCACCAGCTTTATCCAACAGGTTTTGCATCAATCCTTCTTCCTGTGCATCAATTCGGTCAAGTTTGTTCAACACCTCCGTTTCCAAAAAGTCCAAACAGGTCTGCCGAATCATTCTTGCTTCCTCGTCAAATTCTTCCGGAATAAAAATGTCTGTGTATGGCGTCTCGCGAATCACGAACTCACCGCCTTTTATTGCTTCATTCATCTCTTTTATGATTAAGGAGCAAAGAACAAGGACAAAGGACATCCTACATTATTTCCTTGTTTCTTGCTCTAATGTTTTTATAAATGTGACTATTCTTTTTTGTTGAAGTATTACTTTTTCAATGATATCTTCCCCCTGTGTTTTGACAATATAGCCCAAATCACATGCAAGAATAATTTGGGTTTCTATTTCAAAACAGGACCCTAATGCAATCTTTAGAAAATGAACAAATTCTTTTTTAGAAGAACGAGAAGACCCTTCTGCAATATTGGAAGGAACAGAAATTGCACACCTTCCCAATTGACTGACCAATCCATATCTTTCCCAATTCGGCATACTATCCAAAATCTGATAAATGTCTCTCGCTAAGGCCATACCTTCAGTCCAAATCTGAAGTTTTCTAAAATTATGCATAGCGTTCAAGCTTTTATACTTGCTCTTTTATCTTTGTTCCTTTATCCTTGTTCTAAAGAATCTCAAATATCCCCGCCGCACCTTGTCCTGTTCCCACGCACATGGTGACCATGCCGTATTTTTTTCCTCTTCGTTTCAATTCATGCAATACCTGAACAGTCAATTTGGCTCCGGTACAACCCAATGGATGCCCTAATGCAATGGCACCACCATTCACATTGACTTTCTCCTCATCTAGTCCCAGCTCTCGGATAACAGCCAATGACTGCGAAGCAAAAGCTTCGTTCAGCTCAATGAGATCTACATCTTCCTTTTTCAAGCCGGCCATTTCCAATGCCTTTGGAATGGCGGCTATAGGCCCTATTCCCATGATGCGCGGTGGTACGCCAGCTACGGCATAGCTCACCAAACGGGCAATAGGCTTAACATCTAATTCCTTAAGCATTTTTTCTGAAACCACCAGCACAAAGGCCGCTCCATCGGATGTTTGCGAGGAATTTCCTGCCGTCACGCAACCGTCAGCCGCAAAAACAGGTTTAAGTTTGGCCAGTGCTTCTGCCGAAGAATCTGCCCGTGGCCCTTCATCCGTATCGACCACATATTCTCTTGTGGTGATTTTATTATCTTTCACATAATTTTCTTTTACTGTAATCGGCACAATGCCATCTTTTAAATGACCGTTTTTAATGGCGGTAATGGCCTTTTGATGCGATTTCAAAGCAAACGCGTCCTGATCTTCACGGGAGACGTTAAATTCCTTGGCCACGGCTTCGGCCGTTAGCCCCATGCCCCAATACCAGTCGGGATGTTCTTTTGACACTACCGGATTCGGAACTATTTTCCAACCGCCAAATGGCATCCCCGACATCACTTCCACGCCTCCGGCAATGATGCAATCTGCCATCCCGGACTTGATCTTCGCCACAGCCGTAGCGATCGTTTCCAAGCCTGAGGCGCAGTAGCGGTTCACCGTTACGCCTGGCACTTTATCCGTATCCAATCCCATCAGGGAGATTAAACGCCCCACATTGAGTCCTTGCTCTGCCTCAGGCATGGCATTTCCGACAATGACATCGTCGATTTTCTCTACATCCAGATTCGGAACGGTCGAAACCAAGTGCTTAATCACCGAGGCTGCTAAATCGTCTGCCCGCATAAAACGAAAACCGCCCCTTGGGGCCTTTCCCACCGCTGTGCGATATCCTGCTATGATGTATGCTTCCATTGTTTTAAGATTTTTAGATGTTAGATATGAGATATAAGATGTTAGACACAAGATATGAGATGTTAGATTGGAGAGTTTTCATGATTTAATC
>JBEBRE010000032.1:0-27460 GCA_040394995.1 Sphingobacterium wenxiniae | reverse complement strand
GAGGGCCCCCGGGAACACCGAGGGGCTCTCTTTTGTTTTATGCGCCTCCCGAACGGGACAAGCTTCCCGTGGCAATAGCGCTGTGAGCGCTACCTATAACCAATACTCTTCCTACACGTTGTCTGATATATTAAGATTATTACAATTTGGTCACCTAATAATTGCTAAATTTAGGACTTGAATCTATTTTCTTAGTATATGAAGAAGAAATCTGTTTTTGTGCTATTGATATTCGTGCTGGCTGTAGTTGCATTGGTTTTTTATCGTATTCAACAAAATAAGAAAGAAGACGAAAAGAATACAGCCGGAATTTCTGGAGGAAATAGAGGAAGTGCGAAAGTTTTTGGAAAAATTGTAAAGGGACAACCATTTTCTGATTATATTACATTATCGGGATCGATAGAACCCAATGAACAAGTTGATGTGCATTCCGAATTATCAGGCATTGTCGAAGCTATTAATTTCTCGGAAGGGGCCACAGTATCGCAAGGACAGGTACTTATTCGGATCAATGATGCAGAGTTACGGGCACAACTGCTTCAGGCCCAAACAAGGAACGATTTGGCGTCAGAAAATGAACGAAGAGCAAAGCTTTTGCTAGAGAAAGAAGCGATTAGTCAAGAGGAGTATGATATAGCAAGCGCCGACTATCGTACGGCACAGTCTCAAATTCAATTGATACGGGCACAACTGGATAAAACAGTGGTAAGAGCTCCCTTTTCAGGAACGATAGGTTTGCGTAATATCTCCAAAGGGAGCTATATTTCTCCGACGGTAAGTATAGCGCGTTTAGTAAATACTACACAGGTCAAACTCCTGTTTGCTATTCCCGAAAAGTATGCCCATATGGTGGGGAAGAACAGTGAAGTCAGATTCACTGTACAAGGATCCGAAAACAGCTATATTGCAAAAGTATATGCAACAGAACCAGCTATAGAGGCAAATACGAGAACCCTATTGGTCAAGGCTATTGCACAAAACCCTTCAAATAAACTTATTCCCGGAGCGTTCGCCAATATTACCTTTCCATTGGAGACCTTACAAAATGGCTTGTTAGTGCCTGCTGAGGCATTGATTCCCATCCAAAATGGTAAAAAGCTATTTGTTGTAAAAGAGGGGAAAGCTCGGGAAATCATTGTAGAGACTGGGGGAAGAACAGAGTCGGATGTTTTGGTGCTCAGCGGTATACATGAAGGCGACACCGTGTTGACTTCCGGAGTGATGTCGTTGAGAGATGGCTCGACGGTTCAAGTTAATTTACGCTAAAGTGTCGCAATTATGAGTTTATCCACATTAAGTATTAAACGTCCTGTTCTGACCATTGTCATGAATCTGATGTTGATATTATTTGGCATCATTGGCTATTCTTTTTTGGGAGTACGAGAGTTCCCCTCCATTGATCCGGCTCAAATTTCTGTTCGCACAAGCTATGCAGGGGCTAATCCTGATATTATTGAGTCCCAAATTACAGAACCGTTGGAAAAAGCTATCAATTCCATCGATGGTATAAGAAACATAAGTTCGACCAGTAGTCAGGGAAGCAGTAACATCAACATAGAGTTCAATCTGGATAAAAATCTTGAAGAGGCGGCTAACGATGTTCGAGACAAGGTGTCGCAAGCTATGCGTAGTCTACCACAGGACATCGATGCAGCACCGGTTGTTTCTAAAGCTGATGCCGATTCGGAGCCGATTATTACGATGACGTTGCAAAGTTCTACTCGAAACGTTTTAGAATTGTCGGATTATGCTGAGAATGTTGTAGCACAACGGTTGCAGACAATTCCGGGTGTGAGTTCGGTACAGATTTGGGGGCAACGTAAATATGCCATGCGGCTTTGGATTGACCCAGCGAAACTTTCTTCTTATGGATTAACCGTATTGGATGTGCGTACCGCCTTGAATGCGGAGAATGTGGAGTTGCCTTCTGGAAAACTGACGGGTGCAAATACAGAATTAACAGTTAAGACTATTGGAAATCTGTCGACAGAAGAAGAGTTTAACAACATTATTATCCGTTCTGATTTGACGAAGACGGTGAAACTTGGCGATATTGGCAGGGCTTCGTTGGAGGCGGAGAATTTTGAGACCAAGATGTCCGATTCAGGTTATCCTATGGTCAGTATGGCTATTATTCCACAGCCGGGCACCAATTATCTCAATATTGCTGAATTGTTTTACAAGGAGTACGATAAACTAGAAAATGATTTGCCGGAAGGTTTTGAAATGAACGTCGCTATTGACAATACGCAGTTTGTCAAAAAATCGGTATTGGAAGTTGTAGAAACGTTGATGATCGCTGTCATTTTGGTAGTGCTTATCATTTATATATTTTTCCGTAATTGGTCCATAGCCTTCCGTCCGCTGATCGATATTCCGGTGTCTTTGATCGCCACATTCTTTATTATGTATCTGTGTGGTTTCTCCATTAACGTTTTGACACTATTGGCTATCGTTTTGGCTACCGGTTTGGTCGTGGATGACGGCATTGTAGTCACAGAGAATATCTTTAAAAAAGTAGAAGAAGGCATGTCGCCGATTGAAGCAGCTGTAAAAGGTACAAATGAGATTTTCTTTGCTGTGATATCCATTTCCATCACTTTGGCCGCTGTGTTTTTGCCCGTTATCTTTTTGGAGGGCTTTGTTGGGCGTTTGTTCCGAGAGTTCGGAGTAGTCATCGGGGCCGCAGTATTGATCTCAGCCTTTGTATCACTGACATTGACACCGATGCTTAACGCATATTTGATGAAGGGTGGAGAACAGAAGCGGAGTAAATTTTACTTGCGTACCGAACGCTATTTCGAGGCGATGAATGAAAGCTACGCCGGTATGCTGAAAGGTTTTTTAAAGTTTAAATGGCTTAGTTTTGCAGTTTTGGTGGGTTGTTTCGGTTTAATCTATTTGTTTTTTCAACTATTGCCAAAAGAAACGGCACCCTACGACGACCGTAGCTATATTAGTCTGCGGGTAACGGCTCCTGAAGGTGTTTCTTACGATTATATGGATCGCTTTATGACAGATCTGACCATGTTAATCAACGATTCCGTTCCAGAGAAGAAGGTAAGTTTGGTAATCACTTCTCCGGGGTTCGGATCCGCATCTGTCAATAGCGGTTTTGTGCGTTTAGGGTTGGTTGCGCCCCAAGATCGGGATCGGACGCAAGGCGAAATAGCCGATGATCTATCGGGAATGGTACGGCAATATTCCGAAGCTAGGGTAGCTGTATCACAACAACCGACTATTTCTGTTAATCGAAGAGGAGGACTTCCTATTCAGTACATCATTCAAGCACCTAATTTCCAAAAACTGGAAGAGAAAATTCCAGAATTTATGGAAGAACTTTCCCGCGACCGTACCTTTTCCATCACAGATGTGAATTTAAAATTCAATAAGCCGGAAATCTACGTGACTATTGATCGCGAGAAAGCGCAGTCATTGGCTGTGTCGGTCTTGGATGTTGCGCAAACATTGCAAATGTCTTTATCTGGACAACGTTACGGTTATTTTATGATGAACGGTAAGCAATATCAGGTGATGGGTCAATTTGATAGAAAGGACAGGGCCACTCCGATAGATTTAGCGGCCATCTATGTGAAAAATAAACGAGGAGAATTGGTGCAATTGGATAATATTGTTCAAATGGAGGAACGGAGCAGTCCACCCCAACTGTATCATAACAACCGTTATATGGCAGCGACAGTTTCAGCAGGACTAGCACCTGGCAGAAGCATGGGAGAAGGAATAAACGCCATGGAACGCATTCGGGAGAAGGTGCTAGACGAAACTTTTACGACAGATTTGGGTGGCGAGTCTCGCGATTTCGTGGAAAGTGGATCCAATACTATGTTTGCTTTTGGTTTGGCTGTTCTCTTGATTTTCTTGATTTTGGCTGCACAGTTTGAAAGTTTTGTCGATCCTATTATCATTATCATAACCGTGCCACTGGCTGTGGCCGGAGCCTTGTTTTCACTTTGGTTGTTTGGCCAGTCTTGGAATATTTTTAGTCAAATCGGTACCATTATGCTGATCGGGTTGGTAACTAAGAACGGGATTCTGATTGTCGAATTTGCCAATCAACTGCGTGAGCAAGGCTATGATAAATATAAAGCCGTGGTCGAAGCTTCCGAAGCGCGATTGAGACCGATTTTGATGACATCTCTGGCTATTGCATTTGGAGCTTTGCCTATTGCATTGTCGCTTGGGGCAGCATCTACAAGCCGGATAGGAATGGGCGTGGTGATCGTAGGAGGAACGATATTTTCCTTGATCTTGACACTGTTTGTTATCCCGGCGTTTTATTTGATGATGTCGAGGAAGAAAGTGCATCGTCCAGAGTTTGAAAATATTGAGGAGTAAGATGAAAAGAATTTTAGTTATTTCTTGTATATGGTTTTCTTCTATCGCAATGATATTAGGGCAGGAGCTCCTGACTGCAAAAGAAGCCGTAGCTATCGCTTTGGAAAATAATTATGCCATTAAATTGTCTGAAAACGATTTGGTGGTTGCAACGGAAAATGTTACCTATGGTAACGCTGGTATGTTGCCAACGGTGACCGCAAACTTTGCCCAAAATAACAGTTCGCAGAATTCCCGCCAAGTTCAGAATAACGGAGAAGAACGCTCACTGGATAATGCCAAGAACAACAGTATGAATTATGGTGTTAGCTTGGGCTGGACCATTTTTGATGGTCTAGGCATGTTTGCTCGTTATGAAAAATTCCAAGAACTACAAAAACAAGGAGATATAGCGTTGAAGAGAACCATTATAACAACGGTTGGGGATGTCATAGCGCTTTATTATACCATTGTTGAGCAAAAAAATGTCCTCGCTGCATTGGATTCAAGCATTGTCATTTCAAAGGAGCGGCTTCGCACAGCCGAAAATAGATTTTCGATAGGAAAAGCGTCCAAGCTAGAAGTGTTGAATGTGCAGGTGAATTTAAATGCGGATGTATCCGCACATTTGAAGCAACAAGAGGTAGTCAAAAACCTCAAAATTAACTTGAATAGCCTTTTGGTAAGGGATTTAGACATCGACTTCGACGTGGAGGATGAGGTCGTAATTGATGAGAGCTTGGCCTATAACGACTTGTTGGAAAGGGCTAACATGTATAACCCAGAACTACAATTGATTTCTATCAATAAGCGTTTGGCTGAACTGGATTTAAAAAATGTTAAGGCGTTGCGTTATCCTACCATTCGGCTAAACGGTGGGTATAATTTTTCCCAATCAGAATCTAGTTTAGGGTTTGTGGCTAGCTCCAATGCTAGGGGACTGACGTATGGAGTCACAGCTTCTTTGAATATATTCGACGGTTTTAATCAACGTAGGAATGAACGGATTGCCAAGATACAAGTCGATAATGCCAGTCTGCAAATAGAGCAACGAGAACTGTTGATACAAACAAATATTAAAACCGCATACGAAACGTATCTAACCAATATACAACTCGTGAAACTGGAGGAAAAGAATGAGGATATCGCTCGGGAAAACTTGAATATCACATTAGCGAAATATACGATTGGCTCCATTAGTGCTGTTGAGTTCAGAGATGCACAAGAGAATTTCATTAATGCCATAACACGGTATAATTCGTCATTATTGCAGGCGAAATTATCCGAAATGCAACTCAAAGAGCTAGTTGGTCAACTCGATTTTTAGCAGGCCTAATGACCTGCAAAATCGTACGGAGAAAATATGATAACAGACTAATGGCCTCCTCAAAAGAGTGTATTGCCTTGATATCTTTCCTATAAATGAATCATATCATTACCTCTCTTGAGCGCACAAATTAAGATGTTAAAAATATCAGAGGTTTGTGGTAAAAACCTCTTTACAGCGATTGTTTGGCATGTGTATCATTTTTGTTAATGTAAAATTGAGCAAACGTTTGCTTTGATTTTTCGTTTTTTTTTACCTTCAAATACCCCTATACTTGTATAAACAAAAGGCATTATGCTGTAGTTAATAACCATTTGCATCCGGATTTCATTGGCGTACATTGGTAAAATGGTTGTTGTGAAAAGACTGTTTAGTTTGTTTTAAAATAGGTGATTTTAGAGGGGGTGTTTATTGCCCCCTTTAATGTGTAAAATTGAAATTTATCCAATCTTATGAACTCTAATAGAAGAGATTTTTTGAAAAATGCCTCGCTTTTGTCAAGTGCGGCTATTGTGTTGCCAAGCATCAATAATGCGGCAGTAGCGGCAGCTCCAAGATTTAATATGTGGCGATATGGGGCGCCTAAAATTGACAAGGTGCGTATCGCTGTTATTGGTTTAGGAATGCGTGGACCGGGCGCAGTTGACCGCCTGTCTTATATCGACGGGACGGAAATCGTCGCTTTATGCGACCGTCATGCAGACCGAGTAACCAAAGCACAGAAGATATTGACAAATAAAGGCTTGAAAGAAGCGAAAGCTTATTCGGGGGATGAGGGTTGGTTGCAGCTATTGAAAGAAGAAGAACTAGACCTTGTCTATATATGCACGCCTTGGGAGTTTCACGCACCGATGAGCATTGCCGCTATGAAAGCTGGTGCGCATGTCGCTTGTGAAGTACCTATTGGATTAACTGTGAAAGAGTGCTGGGAAGTGGTAAAGGTATCGGAAGAAACTAAAAAGCACTGCATGATGTTGGAAAACTGTTGCTATGACTTCTTCGAAATGTTGACTTTGAACATGACCCGCCAAGGAATGTTCGGTGAATTGGTCCATGCCGAAGGCGCTTATATCCACGATCTGTTGAGCTTGAATTTTAGTAAAAATGGATATGATAACATGTGGCGCTTGCGTGAGAACATCAAGATGAACGGTAACCTTTATCCAACGCATGGTATTGGTCCAATTGCCCAATGTATGAACATCAATTGTGGCGATCGCATGTCCCATTTGGTGGCTATGCAGACGGCAGATTTCATGATGGGCGATAAAGCCCGTGAGTTGGCATCCCAAGATCCTTTTTTTCAAGATTTTGTTGGAAAGAAATATCGTGGTAACATGGATACGACCCTTATCAAGACGGAGAAAGGGAAAACCCTGATGGTGCAACACGACGTTACCTCGCCAAGACCTTACTCCCGTCTTCACTTATTAAGTGGTACAAAAGGTTTTGCACAGAAATATCCAAAAGAAGGCATTGCATTTGGACATAGCTTTGTTAAGGAAGATGAATTAAAAGGTTTATATGACAAATATACACCTGAATTGATTAAATATATTGGTGAGCAAGCGAAAGAAGTGGGAGGCCATGGCGGTATGGATTTCATGATGGATTGGCGGTTGATTGACTGCTTGCGTAATGGTTTACCAATTGATCAACCGGTATATGAAGGCGCTTCTTGGAGCGTGATTGTTCCTTTGAGTTGCCAATCTGTAGCAAAAAACAGCAAAGCTATTGCTATTCCAGATTTCACACAGGGAGCGTGGAAGACAAATGCACCACATGATTTGACGTTGAATGGTGGAGGCAATACAGGAATCCGTCCGAAAGTTTCTAAAGACCAGAAAAACCAACTGAAAGTGGACTAGTTTTTCATATCCATAATTAAGACCATGAAGGCCCGATCAAAATCGGGCTTTTGTTTTTTAGCGGATTTAAAGGTATATTCGTTCTCATGAAGATCATTCCCAAATTGTTTTTAGGTGTATCTGTTTTGTTAGGAGGGTGCCAAGGAGGAGGAAATACGGATACGCAACAGACAACAGACGCTGTTTCTGTGTGCCATACGGGACCTATTCCTTCACGCTTTGCTACGAAAACAGACTCTTTAATCTACCAAAACGGTGAAGATCAGGCAAAGATGGTTTTCATTGAAGGTGGGCTTTTTCAAATGGGCTCAACTGATTTTCCCGATGCACAACCTGTTCATGAAGTGTTAGTAAACTCATTTTACATGGACGAGCACGAAGTGACCAACGCACAGTTTGAAGCATTTGTAAAAGCGACGGGATATGTAACGGTGGCTGAACGATCTCTGGACCCCAAACAGTTTCCAGGGGTTGACCCGGCGATGTTAGTGCCAGGATCAGCCGTTTTTTCATCTCCAGTCCATGTACAGGGAATGGATAATTACTTGCAATGGTGGGAATATGTTCCAGGGGCAAATTGGCGTTATCCCGAAGGACCGAACAGTTCTATCAAAGGAAAAGAAAGCTATCCCGTTACGCAATTAGCTTATCAGGATGCAGAGGCTTATGCTAAATGGGCAGGTAAGCGACTGCCTACAGAAGCCGAATGGGAATACGCCGCAAAGGCCGGAAAACATACTAACGAAACGTATTATTGGGGAACAGAAAAAAAGGAAAACGGCCAATGGCTCGCGAATATTTATCAAGGTGATTTTCCTTTACAGAACACTAAAGAAGATGGTTTTGAAACAACGGCCCCCGTAAAATCATTCCCACCCAATGCCTACGGTTTATATGATATGGAAGGTAATGTGTGGGAATGGTGTTCGGATTTTTATCGTCCTGATTATTATGTTCATAGCCCACGAAACAACCCAAAGGGTCCTTCTGATTCCCATGATCCGCAAGAACCAGGTTTAGTAAAGCGTGTCCAAAGAGGAGGTTCTTTCTTGTGCAACGATCAATACTGTGAACGTTACAAAGCTGGAAGCCGTGGGAAGGGTGAAGTTGATAGTCCGACGAATAATGTCGGCTTTCGCTGTGTAAAGGACATATGATGGCATAAGCGAACGCCCTATCCTTAACCGATTGTTTTCTTTCTGGGGCAGCTTGTCCAAACAATTTTAGTGTTTGCTTGTTGTTTAAGAAGAATATCAAATGGAGGAAACTATGGATAAACTGAAAAAGTTTGATTTAATGGAGAAGATTTGTCGAGAGTTGGAAGATGTTCGAAATAGCCAGCAAGCGGTTCTCGAGAAAATCGGAAAGATTGAAGTAGATAACATCGAGTTGGGAGACCAGATACTCGAAAGCAGATTGCCAGAAATCTATCAGCAAACGGCGGATACGCAAGATGTTATTAAAGAGGTGTTAGAGGCTTTCCAACAAAAGACAGATGAATTTGGTGATGCGAACAATGTGGCCAAACTCCGCGAGCAAGAGGAAATCAATAATCTGAAATAAGACTTATTGCGAAACAGGAAAGGCTCATTGTTGATCTAAATAACGTTTAGATTGTGCGCTTTTTAGTCATTATAAAACGAGAGAGCGCCGTTGTGAATGCAACGGCGCTCTCTCGTTTTTTTTATTGGGCATTCAAGAACATCGATTTCTTGCTGTACAGTTCTCTAAAGAATGGATCCTGTAAATCTTTGATGAAGCGGATAGCTTCCCCTGTCGATTTCATTTCAGGACCGAGCTGTTTGTCTACTTCCGGGAATTTCGAGAAGGAAAATACGGGTTCCTTGATCGCATATCCTTCTAATTTCCGTTCAATTTTAAAGTCCTTCAATTTATTGATGTCTAACATCACTTTCGTGGCGATGTTGATATAAGGAACATCATATGCCTTGGCAATGAAAGGTACAGTACGCGATGCGCGAGGATTGGCCTCGATAACGTATACGTTTTCGTCCTTTACGGCAAATTGGATATTTAATAGACCTTTTACATTCAAGGCTTTTGCCAATTTGATAGAATACTCTTCCATTTTTTGTTGCACACCTTCTGATAAGCTGAATGGCGGAAGCACTGCTGAAGAATCGCCCGAGTGTATACCCGCGGGCTCTATGTGTTCCATCATGCCAATGATATGTACGTCCTCACCGTCACAGATGGAATCAGATTCCGCTTCCTCGGCACGATCTAAGAAATGGTCGATCAAGATATGATTGCCCGGTAGGTTTTTTAACAGGTTAACCACAGCCTTTTCCAAATCTTCGTCGTTGATGACGATGCTCATGCCTTGTCCACCCAATACGTACGATGGGCGAACCAATACTGGGTAACCCACTTCGTTTGCAACTTTCAATGCCTCTTCGGCAGATGTTGCAACACCATATTTAGGATAAGGGATGTCCAGCTCTTTCAATAGGTCTGAAAAACGGCCACGGTCTTCTGCTAAGTCCATGTTGGCAAAGGATGTACCAATAATCTTTACCCCTAAAGCCTCTAAACGTTCCGCCATTTTCAGAGCCGTCTGTCCACCCAGTTGGACAATCACGCCCTCAGGTCTTTCCAATTCGATAATTTCACGCACATGTTCCCAGAAGACAGGCTCAAAGTAAAGTTTATCAGCCATATTGAAATCAGTAGAAACCGTTTCAGGGTTACAGTTGATCATGATAGCCTCATATCCTGCTTCTTTGGCCGCAATAAGTCCGTGAACACAGGAGTAGTCAAACTCAATACCCTGGCCGATACGGTTTGGTCCTGAACCGAGCACAACGATTTTCTTTTTGTCAGAAACAATCGATTCGTTTTCCTCTTCGAAGGTAGAATAATAATAAGGTGTCTGTGCAGGGAATTCCGCTGCGCAGGTATCAACCATTTTGTACACGCGATGAATGTTTAATTCCTTGCGACGGGCGTATACCTCGTCTTCGGTCACATTACCCAACATCCATGAAATCTGCATGTCAGAGTAACCCTTTTGTTTCAAGGTTATAAAGAAGTCACGAGGAATATTATTCAGCTGATAGCGACGCAATTCTGTTTCCAATTGCACCAGTTCTTGGATCTGTACCAAAAACCATTTATCGATACGTGTGACTTTGCGAATTGATTCTAACGGAACACCTAAGTCAAAAGCGTCTTTAATATGGAATACTCGATCAGCACTTGGATGCTCCAGACTGTACATGATCTCGTCTAGATTGCGCAACTGACGTCCATCGGCACCTAAACCTCCGCGGTTTGTTTCCAATGACTGGCAGGCTTTCTGTAACGCTTCAATAAACGTCCGGCCGATGGCCATTACCTCACCAACCGCTTTCATCTGCAAACCCAACTCCTTGTTGGCACCTTTGAATTTGTCAAAGTTAAAACGCGGGATTTTGACAATTACGTAATCCAAAGTAGGTTCAAAATAAGCAGATGTGGTTTTTGTAATTTGGTTTTGCAATTCATCCAAATTGTAACCAATCGCCAATTTTGCCGCGATCTTCGCAATAGGATAGCCTGTAGCCTTGGATGCCAATGCTGAAGAACGGGAAACACGTGGGTTGATTTCGATAGCGATGATATCTTCGTTTTCCGGATTGACGGAGAACTGCACGTTACAACCTCCTGCAAAGTTTCCGATGGAACGCATCATTCGTATAGCTTGATTGCGCATATCTTGATAGCATTTGTCAGATAGCGTCATGCCCGGAGCAACCGTAATAGAATCTCCGGTATGGATTCCCATAGGATCAAAATTCTCGATCGTACAGATGATAATAACGTTGTCATTGGAATCGCGTAATAATTCCAATTCAAATTCTTTCCAGCCTAGTACAGCTTGTTCAACCAACACCTCATGTGTGGGTGAAGCATGCAGACCTCTGTTCAAAGCCGCATCAAAATCCTCTTTGCGGTGAACAAAACCACCTCCGGTGCCGGCCAGTGTGTAGGAAGGACGGATAACCAATGGAAAACCGATTTCCTGCGCGGCTTCTTTCCCCTCCAAAAAAGAGTTGGCGATTTTGGATCTGGCTACACCGACGCCAATATCGACCATCAATTTCCGGAACTCTTCACGATTTTCTGTTTTTTCGATAGCGGCCACATCTACACCGATGACTTTCACGTTGTATTTTTCCCATAAACCCAGGTTGGAGGCTTCGATACATAGGTTCAACGCGGTTTGCCCTCCCATTGTTGGAAGTACAGCATCGATTTGTTGCTCTTGCAAAATATGCTCGATGCTTTCGCAGGTCAAGGGTAGTAAATAAACATGGTCAGCAATGACCTTATCGGTCATAATGGTTGCAGGGTTCGAATTGATAATGGATACTTTGATGCCTTCTTCTTTTAAAGAGAGGGCTGCTTGCGATCCTGAATAATCAAATTCACAGGCTTGGCCAATAACAATAGGTCCTGAACCAATGATTAAAACGGAATTGATGGAGGTGTTTCTAGGCATTATTTTTCTTGTTCAAAAAATTAACTATCAATCTGTTGTGTTTTCCAAAGCCAGGAAATGCCTTTTGTTAAGAGGGGAATTCCGACTGCTTTGTCGGAGTGCAAAGTTACATTTTTTTTATTAAAAACAGGATGTGTTGAAAACTTTAGTTTTTCTCGTTGTTTCTGCTTTGTTTTTTCTTCTTCAGGAAATGAGAATAATTTGGACATTCTATCCTGCTTGTTTTTGTCCAAAGTATACGATCGGGGCAGTTTTTGCTTGTTTGGAACAGTTTTTGTTACATGAATAACAGTAAAATATATCATTAAAAACTAAAAGCAACAATTCTATGAAAAAACTTACCTTACTCTTTGTCGGCCTGTTTTTTGCAGCCGCATCGTTCGCACAAGACTACAAAGGATCTATCGGTATCCGTTTGGGAGAAAGTTACTATGATGTTGTCGGCGTAGCCTTTAAAACATTTATTTCAGAGCCGGGCGCATTAGAATTTGATTTAGGCTTCAGACCTCGTTCGGTCGCAGGTGAAAAATGGACAAACCTATCTTTTTCGGGAGCTTATCAACACCATTTCCCAATTGGTAATATTGAAGGGTTCAAATGGTTTGTTGGTGGCGGTGCCGTGCTTGCAAATACCTTTTCCGATTACGAATACTACAAGGGATTTAGTGCTGGTATCTTCCCTACAGGAGGTGTAGATTATAAACTGAAAAATGCCCCATTTGCATTTTCTGCTGATGTACGTCCTACTATTCATGTGGTGAAAGCCTCAGGTTACTATAGTGGCTTTTATTTCAATGGTGGTGTAACTGCACGTTATACTTTTTAAGAAATAGCCACAAGTTCCTTAAAAGAAACCGGCGACCCTTGGGGCGCCGGTTTCTTTTAATATATGATAATCTCGTCCGTAAACAGATAACCTTTCATGGGATTGGTTGCCACAATTCTGACATATCGTGCCATTTGTGGGCTATCTAATTTCACTTCAAAAGTCTGAAATTTCAGTCTTGGATCGGTTGTGTTTTCCATGTTTTTTAGAACACCTATCTCCCTGAAGTTCTTCCCGTTGTCGGATAGCAATACTTTGAATTCACCCGGATAGAAAACGCCGGGGCCGGGAAGTTGCATAAACTGCATGGCCACCGAACTGATCTCCTCTCTCCGTTCAAAATCAACAGTGACATCTATGTCTTTAGTGAATCCTTGCCATTGCTTGTCGTGGTAACTCAAGCCGCCTTTGATGCCGTTGGTTAGCGTAAGCTCTTTTTGAGCTGGATAGCCTTCCCAAGGATGGGTATATAGAACTTTTTTGCCAATGGCTTTGTGAATGTCCAATGTGACCGTTTCGATCGGACTGACCCGTGTGGCATCTATGAAAGAAGCCGCCTTAAGGGTAGCGGTAGTGCTCAACTCGATAGGGTTAGTATAAGGCGTTGATTTGTTTGTTGGCACTGTACCATCGGTCGTGTAGAAAATATTCGGATTTATCTGCTCCGACTTTAGACTTACCGTATTGCTCTTTTTTTCGGCGTGGAATACCACTTCCGACTCTACGTGGTAAGACGGCCGATAATAGTTGATTTCTAACCGTTGCAAAATCTTATAATGGTCTTGCAATCTTTTTTTGAAATCCGGCCAACTTCTAGCCTCTTGTTTGGTCCAGTTTACTTCAGCTAAGGCCAATGCTCGTGGAAAAGCCATATATTCTACATGCTGAAAGGTTGGCATATATTCTGTCCAAAGGTTGGCCTGTGCACCTAATATATGTTTTTCTTTATCTTTTTCCAGACCTTTGGGGATGGGATTGTATGCATATACTTTGTCTAGCGTCAAATAACCTCCATTTGCCTCTGGTTGCGTGCGCGGATCTGTTTGATAACTGTCAAAATATAAGTAATTTGATGGTGTCATAATCACGTCGTGCCCCATGTTTGCGGCATTGACCCCGCCCTCTTCACCGCGCCAACTCATGACAGTCGCTCCTTTTGTCAATCCACCTTCTAATATTTCGTCCCATCCAATAAGCTTTCTTCCTTTCGATTGTAAATATTCATCCATTTGCTTGATGGCATAACTCTGTAGTTCATCTTCATCCTTGAGCTGAAGTTCTGCCTTTAAAGCTTGACATTTGGGGCAATTTTTCCAATGTTTTTTGTCAGCCTCGTCTCCACCAATATGGATGTATTCTGAAGGAAAGATGTCGAGGACCTCGTTTAATACATTTTTTAAGAAGGTAAAGGTTTCTGGATTGCCTATACAAAATTCACCTTCAGTATATGGTTTTCCACTACAAGACAGGTGAGGGTAAACAGCCAACACTTCTTCGGAATGTCCGGGCATTTCTATCTCGGGAATAATTGTGATGCCCTTGCGAGTGGCATATTGTACTAATTCTCTAGCTTGATCTTGTGTATAGAATCCACCGCTGGCATTGGGTGCCCCTTGCTCTATGTATTGCCTGCCATTGTTCCACCACTCTTTCCAAAGAGAATGAGTTCGCCAAGCAGCTTTTTGTGTTAATTCGGGATATTGCTTGATTTCCAGGCGCCAACCTGCTCCATCGGTCAAGTGCCAGTGGAAATAGTTGAACTTGTAGAGCGCCATGACATCTATGTATTTCTTCAGAAACGAAAGAGGCATGAAATGACGCGATACATCCAAGTGCAATCCTCTGTACTTGAATCGGGGTTTGTCCTGGATAACGAGCTGTGGTAATGAAAGCGGATCTTCTTGTAGAAGAGCTAATTGGATCAAGGTGTAAATTCCAGAAATCATGGCTTCGGGATTATGGGCCTTGATGAGAATGCCTGTTTCATCAATTGTCAATTTATAGGCATTGGATTCGATTTTGTCTACACCATCAGCTTGAAATAACCGGATACCTTGGTTATGTTTCTTGCCTATCTTTTTAACCGTTTCCGGAGGCAAGGTGGTTAAGTTCGGATATTCCGACAGCAAAGAGGCAACATTTGCAAAATTTTCGGTAATGTATACCGCTATATTTGGAGGAATCTGATAGTTGCCATAACCACTAAGCAGCACCTTTTCGGGCCTAGGGATAAGGTTGGGTTCAGATTGTTGAGCGAACCCGAAGCCGGTCGAGATAAGAACGAAAATGATCAATAATAAATTGCGCATGCTCACAGATGTATTAGTTTGCTATACAAATATCTGAAAATATTCTTAATATGGTCTCATGAATGTGCGTACCTCAATAAAATGAGATTGTAACAACAATTGGTTTATGGGTTTTTTAGCGGAATAATGTTTAACTTTGCACTATGATTGAACTTCCTGTAATTCCGGCAACAGAGACACAGCGCAAGCCCGATTGGTTGCGTGTTAAACTGCCTGTGGGCAAAGAGTATCGCCATGTCAGAAGTTTGGTAGACGAGCATAAGCTACATACCATCTGTGAGAGTGGTAATTGCCCGAATATGGGTGAATGTTGGGGTGCAGGAACGGCTACTTTTATGATTTTGGGGAATATCTGTACGCGCTCTTGTTCTTTCTGCGCTGTCGCTACTGGAAGGCCATTGGCTGTGGATTGGGACGAACCGAATCGTGTTGCCAATTCAGTGAAATTAATGCAGGTAAAGCACTGTGTTATCACTTCAGTGGACCGGGACGATTTGAAAGATGGAGGTTCTATCATTTGGGCAGAGACTATCAATGCTATTCGTCGGGAAAGTCCTGAGACGACATTGGAAACTCTTATCCCAGATTTTAAAGGGCAGTGGGAAAACCTGGAGAGAGTTCTTGAGGTGCGTCCAGAAGTGGTTTCGCATAATTTGGAAACGGTACGCCGTCTGACGCGCGAAGTGCGTATCCAAGCGAAATACGACCGTTCATTGGAATGTTTACGCCGCATTTCTGAAGCCGGTCTTCGCACGAAGTCAGGTATTATGCTGGGATTTGGTGAAACGGAAGAAGATGTGGTGGAAGCTATGCAGGATTTGTACAACGTCGGGGTTCATATCTTGACATTGGGACAATACCTGCAACCGACTAAGGCGCACCATCCTGTAGTGGAGTGGATTTCACCGGCGCAATTTGAAAAGTATAAGTACATTGGGCTGGAAATGGGCTTTAAATATGTGGAGTCGGGACCGTTGGTACGTTCATCTTACCATGCCGAGAAGCATTTGTTTGATATGCAATAGAAAAATGATTAATGATAAATTGTTAATGGTTAATGAATATATAGGAATTAACAATTTATCATTGACAATTAACAATTAAATTAACTATTCTCGGTATAAAAATATAACCTCCTACGATGACCGCCGTTATGGCACTTACCAATACAGCCGCAGCCGATAAATCTTTGATGATTTTGATTTTGGGTTGATGTGTGGGGGATATATAGTCACAGATGGTTTCCAGAGCTGTGTTGATGATTTCCATAGTCCAAACAAATCCTATACAGACGATCACCGTCAACCATTCTACTTTGTCAATATCAAAATACCAACCGGCTAATATGGTAAATACGATGGCAATGCTGTGTACTTTGGCGTTTCGCTCGTAAGTAATAAAATATTTTATACCTTCAAAAGCATATTTGAAACTTTTGCTGATTTTGGCACGAGCGTGTTTTTCATTGCTTTTGGACATTGTTCAATTATTGATGACGTTGAAATACCGATTCTCCGGCAATAACGGTGCGCAGGGTTTTGATATTGCGCAGTTTTTCATCGGGAACAGTCATGATATCGTCTTCTAAAATGACGAAGTCAGCATCCTTTCCTTTTTCTATGCTTCCTCGCTTTTTCTCTTGAAAGCATGAATAGGCTGCCCAAATGGTCATCCCGCGCAAAGCTTCTTCCCGTGTGATGGCGTTTTCCATTTGAAAGCCACCAGCCGGGAAACCCATTTTATCCACTCGTGCAACGGCAGCGTGGAATCCATATAGAGGATTGAAATGTTCAACCGGAAAATCGCTTCCCAGCGCTAACAAGCCGTATTGGTGAAGTAAATCTTTGTAGGCGTACGCTCCTTTTAAGCGTTCTTCGCCTAATCGTTGCCCGGCCCAATACATGTCTGAGGTGGCATGGGTAGGTTGTACGGAGGGGATGATGTGAAAGCGGGCGAATTTGACAAAGTCTGTTGGTGCGATGACTTGTGCGTGTTCGATTCGCCATCTCCTTTTTTCAGGATGCTGCAGATATTTCCCATAAGTGTCTAACATCAATCTGTTGGCCGAATCACCAATGGCATGCGTGTTTACCTGAAAATTAGTATTGGCCAATTTTTTGATAGTTGTGTCAAATTCTTCGGGACTGTGCAACAAGAATCCTTTGGTTGGCGCGTCATGGTAATGCTCTAATAAGCAAGCTCCTCTTGATCCCAAAGCACCATCGGCCATTAGTTTGACTGATCGTATATTTAAACGGTCACTCTCAAAAAAGCCTTCTTTGATAAGTTTATCAATGTGGCGGGGGTCACCCATAATCATGGCATAATCCCTGATTTTGAGGGAGTCTTTTTGATAGAATTTTTTTAATATTTCCAACTGATCCATTGATAGTCCTGCGTCCACAATGGATGTCAGGCCAACTGAAAACAAAGAATCCTGTGCTTTCCGTAGACCGGATAGTAACTCGTGTTCCTCCGTATCTGGAATATGTTTCGAAACCACGGACATGGCGTTGTCGACAAGCACTCCATTTGGTTTTCCTAAGCTATCGGTAGCGATTAGCCCACCTTCCATGATATAAGCGCTGTCCAAACGGGCAATTTCCAAGGCCTTGCTATTGACCCATGCGGCGTGATAGTCTACGCGAGATAGATAAATAGGGGTTTCAGGGAAATATTTATCTAGGCTATCTTTGGTCGGAAATGCCTTATCGGGCCATAGGTTTTGATCCCAACCCCCGCCGACGATCCATTTCTTGTGCGGATGCGCCACGTGGTATGCTTTCAGACGGCTGATGACTTCTTCTATGGATTTGGAGCCATTTAAATCAACTTGGTCCAAGAGATCTGACAACATGAAAAAGTGTGCGTGTGCATCATAAAACCCTGGATAAACAGGTTTGCCCTTAGCGTCTATAGATTCCTTGGCTATGTATTTTTTTTGAATATCAGTCGTGTTGCCAATATCGATGAAAATGCCATTCTTGATGGCAAAAGCTTCTGCTTGTCGAAAGGCAGAATCAACGGTATATACCTTCGCATTGTAAACAATCAGATCGACTTCTTTGTTGGTTGTGCAACCGATGAGGCCTAGCAATAAAAAGAGGACAGCGGTGGAATAAAGCAAACGCATGTGATAATGGAGCTAATTTAAATTTATAGTTTACAAGGTACAAAAAAAGCTCTCCAAATCAAAAGAGGGAGAGCTTTTTCTTTAAAAAATCAAAAAGCTGCATTAACAGTATTCGTCGAATGCCGCAATTAAGTTGTCTGCGATCATTTGAGCAGGGCGGCCTTCAATCATGTGTCTTTCAATCATGTGAACCAACTTGCCGTCTTTGAACAGGGCCATGGCAGGAGAAGAGGGCGGATAAGGCAACATGTATTCGCGAGCTTTTTCTACGGCATCTTTCTCCATTCCGGCAAAGACGGTTACCAATTTGTTCGGTTTTTTTCCATTTTCAACGGCAAAGCGGGCAGCAGGACGTGCGTTGGCTGCGGCACAGCCACATACAGAGTTCACCACTACAAAAACAGTTCCCTCAGAAGGGATGGCCGTATCAACTTCTTCTGGTGTTTTCAATTCTTGGAATCCCGCGTCTACCAACTCTTGGCGCATGGGCGCAACTAAATATTCTGGATACATTTTTTTAAATTAACAAAGTAAAAATTAAAATCCCTTCTACAAAAAAGCTAATACAATAAGCTCTCTAATAAGAGCAAAGGTAGTAGATTATTGATCGTTAATCAAGAGATTATCCTCAAGATAATGTCAGATTTAAGAGAATAATCGTGTATCTTTTTGATTTGATAGGGCTATGCGCTATTTTTGTGCATTCATTTAAATAATAATAATATGTCGTCGGTAGAAACTACGTATGTTCCTTACAAAGTAAAAGACATTTCTTTGGCAGAGTGGGGAAGAAAAGAAATAGAATTGGCAGAAGCAGAAATGCCAGGTTTGATGAGCTTGCGCAAGGAATTTGGGCTATCAAAGCCGTTAAAAGGGGCGAGAATTGCCGGATGTCTTCACATGACCATACAAACAGCCGTGCTCATCGAAACGTTGGTGGAATTGGGCGCGGAAGTGAGCTGGTCGTCCTGTAATATTTTCTCGACCCAAGACCATGCTGCTGCCGCCATTGCTGCTGCCGGTATTCCGGTATATGCTTGGAAAGGCATGAGCGAAGAAGAGTTTAATTGGTGTATTGAACAGACCCTATTCTTCGGCGAGACGCGTCAACCCCTTAATATGATTTTGGATGATGGTGGAGATTTGACGAATATGGTCTTTGATCAATATCCAGAATTGATCGACGGTATTAAAGGCCTTTCTGAGGAAACGACTACAGGCGTACATCGTCTTTACGAACGCTATAAAAATGGCACATTGCACCTTCCTGCCATTAATGTGAACGATTCCGTAACCAAATCGAAGTTTGACAACAAATATGGCTGTCGCGAATCTTTGGTGGATGCCATTCGTCGTGCTACCGATTTGATGTTGGCCGGAAAAGTGGCTGTGGTAGCGGGCTATGGTGATGTTGGGAAAGGTTCTGCTGAATCGTTGCGTTCGGCGGGTGTACGCGTTATTGTAACCGAAATCGACCCCATTTGTGCTTTACAGGCGGCAATGGAAGGTTATGAGGTAAAGAAAATGGCCGATGCAGTTAAAGAAGCCAATATTGTCGTCACGACTACGGGCAATAAAGACATTATTCGTCCTGAACATTTCAAGGCGATGAAGGATAAAACAGTTGTCTGCAATATTGGTCACTTCGATAATGAAATTGATGTTGCTTGGTTAAATACCAACTATGGCAATACTAAAGTAGAAATCAAACCACAAGTAGATAAATATACCATTGATGGCAAGGACATCATCTTGTTGGCTGAGGGGCGTTTGGTCAATTTGGGTTGTGCGACAGGTCACCCGTCTTTTGTGATGTCCAATTCGTTTACCAACCAAACATTAGCACAGCTTGAGCTTTGGACAAATACGGATAAATACGAGAAGAAGGTGTACACATTACCGAAACACTTAGATGAGAAAGTGGCTCGCTTGCACTTGGCTCATATTGGCGTGGAGCTGGATACATTAACGGAAGAGCAGGCCAATTATATTGGTGTTACAGTAGAAGGCCCATATAAAGCCGAAGCGTATCGGTATTAAAACAGTTTTTAAGCAAAAAAGGCCCTTTAACTTATTGTTAAGGGGCTTTTTTGTGAAAACAGTTGCGGTGGACAGTAGACTTATTTCGTTTATTTTCAAATAAATAGTTTATATGTGGATTATTATGCCTACTCTTGTACCAATAAAAAAATAAAGAATATGAATAAAGGAACTGTAAAGTTTTTCAATGAAACTAAAGGATTTGGTTTTATTACACCTGAAGATGGTAGCGCAGATGTTTTTGTACACATCTCGGGATTAAAAGACCAAGTAAGAGAAGGCGACTCGGTTACATATGATGTAGAGCGTGGTCCAAAAGGCTTAAATGCCGCTAATGTAAGAGTAAACTAATATCGAATATATTTTTTTCTTGCAAAAAGGCGAATCACATGATTCGCCTTTGTTTTTACGGCAGGTACGCATTAAAGCTATAATAAATCTGCTACTGTTGCAAATGATTTCAACATCCGAAGCAACAAAATCTTCCCGTGTCTTTCTGTGTTATTTATGAACCTAAATAAAGGCAATTATTATAGATATGCATGTATCTATATACCTGTCGTTTTGTGATTTTAACTTTTCACGAAGGCCAGCGCATTGACCAACCTTTCTTCTCCTATGCCCGATACGACGCTGTAGTTAGCGTCTAAGGTTTGTAATTCTTTCTTCCACACACCCATAAAATATTCCCGTTGGTGAGGGAAATCCCGGAGAGGGTCGTCTTGCCAAGGTAGATCGATATCCATTAACAGATACAGGTCATAGTGCCTTCTGTCAATTTCTTTCTTGACCTCTTGTGGTGTGTCGCCAAATAAATGGTCGCACCAAACTTTTACAGTAAGAATGGTGGTGTCGCATATCAAAAGATTGTTTTTGGCGATTGGTATCAAAGCTTCCTCCAATGCCAATTGGCCGTAGAACATGTTTACCTCATCTTGTGGCGTGTATTGGTTGTTCAGAGCTTGGCAATAATACCGGGCATACTCAGGTACGCAAATCGTTTGAAGCTGTTCAGCTAAATACTTTGCGGTGACAGATTTTCCGGTTGATTCGGGGCCGACAATGGCTATTTTTTTTAATGAAGTATCCAATGTTTAAGCATTTACAGTTTGCCAATGGGTTTTTCGCCAGTTGCGATAACCGTTCCATGCAATAATAGTAAAAGCTAAATAAAGTACAGCCGTTAAGATTAAATTTTTATGGATATATAATGGGATATAACAGATATCAACAATGATCCACAACAGCCAGTTTTGTAAGACCTTCCGTGTCATGAGAAATTGTGCCACAAAACTCATGGCAGTGCAAAAACCGTCTGCATAGGGCACATCTGTGTCCGTAAATCGATCGAGAAACGTGCCTAATGTTGCTGTTAGCACCAAGATACCGCAGAGGGTGAATAACCATTGTCGCTTGTCGAGTGATGCGATAGGTTTTTGATCTTGTTTTGTGATTTTGTTCCAATAATACCAACCGTATACAGCTGTTCCTAAAAAGTAAATTTGCAGCGTGGCATCACCATAAAGCTTGCTGTGGAAAAAGATGTAAGCGTAGGTGCAGACACTGATGATACTAATGGGCCAGTTCAAGATGTGTTGCTTGGCGGCCAAATAGACGCATAAAAATCCCGTAAGGGTAGCAATCCATTCCAGGGCAGTTGTCTGTAGAAATTGGTGGAATATAGAGGTGAAAAATTCAGGCATATCTTTAAATTTCAGTTTTAAAGATACACTTTTGGAAAAATAGAAGAGCGTTACCGTAGTACTTTATTGTACAATCCTATTGGCACAGTTGGTGCTGGCAAACGATTCGGGTTTAGCTCTGAATTGAAATCCCATGCCCAAGATATAACCCATAGCTTCTTTTAAGGCTACATTCGATTCAAAATTGGGGTTTGTGTTGATGTCGGCGTGGACTTCCAGATCGATGTGATATTGATCTAAAAGCGGACAGAGTTGATAGGCGATTTCAATGGATTTTTGGACTTCGCGGAGCATGCGTTCCTTGATGCTCATTCTCCGTTCTTGTCGGTCGCGGTGAATAAACATAAATCCGCCTCGATGTTCGCGTAGGAAAACGATGACGGTTGCAAACTCGATGATTCCTCGTTTCACTTGCGAATCGGTACCGATATAGACTTTCAGTTTGTTGCCTATGTGGGTTTCTCTACGGATGATGTCCTCAACAGCTTCGTTGATGGACGTGCGAATAGGTTCGCCATTGTATTTTTGCCACTTCATCATGATGAGATATTTGATATAAATGTATTGATAATGTTTTCATTCTATTTTTATTTAATGTTAAGTTTTTGTTGTCAGTGGACAGTAGATAGTTGTCAGTGTTCAGCAACCTTAAACTTGAAACTATTCCATTTCCAAATTTCCTCATTCTCAAATCTCCAAATCATTCCTCTTTATTTCCGAAAGCCAAGTCTCCGGCATCTCCCAATCCCGGTACGATATAAGCTTTGGAAGTCATTTCCTTGTCCACGTCGCCTACCCAAATGTGTGCTTCCGGTAAAAATGCACGTACATGCTGTAGACCCTCTTCGGCGGCAAGAACGACAGCAATATGTAATTCTTTGATATTGTATTCGGCCAATAAATCCTTGCAACATAATACTAAACTTCGTCCGGTAGCCAGCATCGGATCGGCTACAATCAGAACCTTGTCTTCTAAATCAGGTGTATTGGTGTATTTTTTATGGATTTCTATTTCGCCACTTTTTTTGGTATGCCGATAGGCGGCAATAAAAGCACTATCGGACCGATCAAAGACATTGAGCATACCATGATGAAAGGGTAGGCCTGCACGAATAATGGTGGCTAAAACAGGTGGTTCATCCAGGAGATTATGTTCTGCAACACCAAGAGGTGTCTCTACGGTATGAGGTTCATATGTCAATGTTTTGCTGATTTCGTAGGCCATGATTTCGCCTAAACGTTCCATGTTTCTGCGGAAGCGCATCCGGTCCTGTTGGATATTAATATCTCTCAGTTCTGCCAAATAATGATTGGCTATACTGTTTTGTTTGGTTAGGATCGTTAACATATCAATGCGATTTAGATACTACTAATTTAAAAAATATTCTTCAATATCTCCCTTTTGTTACATAATAAATAAGAAATGTGGGACAAATTTTTAATTCCATTTGCATAAATGTTAAAAATTGTTAATTTTATGCCAGAATAACAGTCAAACCAAAACTGACTACCTATGAAAAACTCGGTCAGGCTGTTGTTGTGTGTGTTTATTTTTGTTGCAAGTATACTTAAAGCGAATGCTGATGGTTCTAAAGACATGTATCCTCGTGGGGTGAGGGGCAATAGAGCTTTTTTGGTCGCCAAGCAAGTAGAACCGCAACGGATACTCCTCAACCAAGCCGCTCATTATGTGTATGCACGCGCCGGCGAAACCATTGCCGTTGCTTCCAGTGCTCAAGGTGTTGGTCAAGGGCAGATCGTGCTGACCTCACCAAATGGTAAAACGTATAAGACAGATCTCGGCAGTATAGTAGGGCGGATCCAAGCCAAAAATGGCTATACGACCCGGGCAGCTGAATTAGCTGGCCCCCATGTTGGTTATACACCCTTCGAAAGGGAAGTGTTTCCCGATCAAGAGGGAATCTGGCGGGTTGAATTTATACCCAGCAGTTACGTTTCGCGTGCGCCGCAAAAAATACTTGCCGATGATATATGGAAACAACCAGAGGATGGCGATCTCATCGCTGCTTGGGATGTTTCCGTGCGAAAAGGTACCCAATGGCTGAGAGGGCGTGTGTTCTTCCATGTGTTGAATCTGTATTTGAGCGAAGCTTCTATAGAAGATGATAAAGGAGGTTTTTATGGAAAGAACTACGTAATGACCAAAGACGGTTATATTTATCGTGTTGACGGAAATGGTAGTCACGGCATCAATTTCTTTTACTTTGTCAATAGCTCTGGTTTTCTGGATGATAATAGGAAGCCATCCTATAAGAGTTCCAATCTTGGAGAAAAAGCAAAATATCACAATCCAAATGCCCCAGACGATGGTCTGCATGTCACCCACAAGATGATGTATACCATGCCCGACATTGCCATGCCTTCGTCGAGCTCAGGAGCTGTGCCGGGGGGCCACACATGGCTTTATCAAAAAACGCAGATTGCCCGGATCAAAGATGTTTCTATCTCTTTCATTGAAGGGAATCGCAATTACGTGAATCAGAAAGGAGCATTCGTGCAGTTTGACGCTAACTGCGCAGGGCGGTATAAGATCGTGATCGCTCCAGCGGGCACGGGGCCTCAGTTCACGAAGCGAGAAATCCTTTTTGAAGCTACAGCCGGTGCCAATCGTGTATGGTGGGATGGCCGTGACGGTCAGGGAAATTTTGTGCCAGAAGGAGAGCAATATCCTGTTGTGGTTTCTATAGCTTTGATAGAAGGAGAAATTCATTTTCCTTATATCGATATGGAGATTAATCCCAATGGTATCCTTGTGGACAGAATGCTTCCAAATGGCACTATAGACAGCCCTGCCCCACTGTATTGGGATGATAGGGAGATTACGTTAGGGCCCTCTTCAGAACACTCCCATCCTTTGTTCAACTTAGAGGGAGAGAATCATCCGCAAAAGCGGCATGCCTGGGGCACGAACAGAAGAAAGGATTCGGATTACAATATAGAGCTTAACCCCTCCAATGGCAACTATGGCTCGTATAGCTTCGGTAATGATCAAGCTATGGATACCTGGTCTTATGTCACGCAGATAAAGGAAAGCATACGCCAAAATATTACCGTCAAAACAGCAGATTTGGAGGTTGTTTCCATAACGGTGGATAAAGATGCCGTGGAACCGGGTCAAGAAGTCAACTACACCGTTGTTGTCAAAAATAAGGGAACAACGGACGCAATTGAAGCTACATTGGAATATGATCTGCCTGAAGGCTTCATTATTCAGAACGTGACGACCAAGAGCAATTGTGGTACGGTTATTTCTTCCCAAAAAAATAATAATATCCTTCGGTCCATTTTCAGTTTGCAGAACGGATGTACGATTGCTTATGATATACAGGCTTCTGCTTCCCAAACCGCATCTGATGCCATTTATGGTATGGTGGAAGCAAGGGCAGGAGTTGTTCGCCCAATTGGCTATACTGATCCTGATGCCACATCGACCGATGTCCATTTATCCGTTCCGGGGACTGCGACCGAAGAGTGCCAAGAGAATTGTAATAACCTCAAAACCAATGCCGACCTTCTGGTATTGAAATCTATCCGTGAAAAAGGTATGTTGGCTCTTTTAAAAACCGTCACCCATATAGACGACAATCGATCGGGTTTTGCTGAGGAGGGCGAAATGTTGGAATACACTTTTACTATTCGAAATACTGGATTAGCGGATATCACTGATATCGTCATCGACGACAAGTTGTTAACGGACCAGCCTATATCTGTAGAGGGTAGTGTGTTGAAGCCGGGAGAAGAAACGATTGTAAAAAAACAATATCGTCTAACTGCAACGGATGTGGCTCGAAGACAGGTGGAAAATACAGCTTTGGTTAGGGGCAAAAATCCACAAGGATTAATGATAAAAGATGTGTCGGGAACAGCGTTTGACAACGATCTGTCAACCAAAATTGTGCTTGAATCCAAGCCTAACCTTCGACTTGTTAAAAAAGTAATCAATCAGGGTACGGGGCAAAATGGTCAGTTCATTCTTGGCGATAAGATTATCTATCGGTTCGACATTAAGCACGAAGGGCATATAGCGGTAGAGGATGTACGAATTCTCGACCCGAAGATCTCGACAGAAAGCTTCTTAGTGAACCCGAGTGTATTGGACAATCAGTCGATCAGCTATGAATTGAGCTATACGGTCACCGATGAAGACATGCGGAGAGGCCGTGTTGAAAATACAGCGGTTGTTTCCGGATTTGACCAAAAGCAACATAAGCCTATGGAAGATCGAAGCGGTCAAACCTTTGAAGACGACATTCCGACAATCACGGAATTGGCAAAACCCCCACGTGGGGAGGAAGATGCGTATGAGGTCCGTCAAGGAAGTGCTACATGGCTAGACGTATTGGCAAATGATGTAGAAGGGTCAAGTGAGATCAACCGGAACTCAATTGAAATCGTGGTGGAACCGACTCAGGGAACCGTTGTTGTCGAAGAGGGTAAATTGCGGTATATGCCGGCCGAGGGCGTAGCGAATGGAACAGATCGACTAATCTATCGGTTTGCCGATTTGAATCAGCTGTCTAGTGAGGATATCGAAGTGCGTATCACTATTGTATCTTCGACCCCGGTTGCGGTGGACGATCATTATACTTTGCGTTACAATCAGCTCATTAGGCTCGATGCTTATCGTAACGATTACGTGGAACACAGTGAAATTGTGAATGAATCCCTTTACGTAACTTCTTATCCACGCAATGGCAAAATTATTGTATTAGGCGATGGAACGTTGGAATACAAGGCAAATAATAATTTTACCGGATATGACGAGCTGAAATATCGTATTCAAGATATGAATGGGAATTGGTCGGAAGAAGCCACGATTGTGATAAATGTAGTTGGATTCTTCTTGCCAAACGTCATTACACCAAATGGTGATGGTGATAACGATACATTTGAAGTGATTGGACGGCATAAGTTTGATCGAATAGAATTGGAAATTGTCAATCGTGCTGGGAAAATCATGTTTCAATCTTCTGACTACAAAAACGATTGGCGTGTGCCGGAGAGTTTGCCCGAAGGCACGTATTTTTATGTCTTTAGAGCCACATGTGGCAACGAAAAGCCCGTCGTCCGCAAAGGTACGGTACTGCTTATGCGCAAGGCACCGGGATATTAGCACTATTCAGTTCCTGGTTTTCGTTTTATCAATTGAGGTGTCTCCTGCATTTGTCTTTGACAAGTGACGGAGGCACCTTCTTTATTTTTTCTAAATTACCTTGGATAGTTATCAAAAAAAGCTAATTTTATAACTGTAAATTTCAATAATCAATTGTGACTGAATAGCGTATGGGGATTTCGATTAGGCTTTTGTCTTGTGTAGTTATTGCTTTTGCAAGCATACTAATGGCCTATGCCGATGGCTCTAAGGATATGTACTATTCTGGTGTGAACGGTAAT
>JBEBRE010000031.1:0-27606 GCA_040394995.1 Sphingobacterium wenxiniae | reverse complement strand
GTCGGGGTGGCAGGATTCGAACCTACGACCTCCACATCCCAAATGTGGCGCGATACCGGGCTACGCTACACCCCGAAAAGGTATCACCTTTTTGTGGCACAAATATACAGCAAATTTTATTGCTGTCAAGTGTTTTTTTCATTTACTTTTGTGCCTATTTACTATATTATTGTATCCACACATCTCTAAGCCAAAGAATTTCATAGTGTGCCCTTGCAAAAAAATAAAATTTCTCCATGAATAATTCCAATTTTTCGTTACCTTTGCACGCACTTGAGAAGTCGAGCACGCAAGAATACAGCAAAGTATTTTTTTAATTGAGAAAAAAGCCGTAATATTGCATTCCGATTTTTACAGGAATAAATCGTTAATAATTACTCGAAATCATGGATTTAGTAAAATTTGTAGAAGAACAAGCGGTAGTAAGAAATGAAATTCCCGCTTTCAAAGCCGGAGATACCATCAGCGTTCATTATAAAATTCGCGAAGGAAATAAAGAGCGTGTTCAGGTGTACCAAGGTGTCGTTATCCAATTAAACAGCGAAGGTTCCAACGCTACTTTCACCGTCCGTAAAATCTCTAACGGCGTGGGTGTTGAACGTATTTTCCCTGTAAACTCACCTAACATCCAAAAGGTAGAAGTACACAGCATCGGTAAGGTTCGCCGTGCTAAATTGTTCTACTTGCGCGGTCTTACCGGTAAAGCTGCACGTATCAAAGCAAAACGCGTTTAATTTTATAATACGATAAAAGCATAAAAAAGAGGTTGTCTTTTGGAGACAACCTCTTTTGTGTTTTAATGCTCCGGTAGATGGGGTTTATTACCTAAAATCTCGTCGATACGACTCATTACTTCTTCATTCAATTGTGGCAGAAATTCAATAGCTTTCAATGTTTCTTCCAGCTGGCTTTCTTTTGTAGCACCTAATATAGCGGTCGTCACATTCGGGTTCTTGATACACCATGCCACGCTTAATACGGGAAGCTTAACTCCCAGCTCATCTGCCAACTTACCCAGCTGCACCACTTTTTCAATCTTCTCTCCTATCAAGGCCTTATTCCGTAACCATTCATAGCCTTCTAAGGATAACCTTGATCCTTCCGGGATACCATCATTATATTTTCCGGTCAATAGGCCTGAAGCCAAGGGACTCCAGATCGTCGTCCCCATACCGATATTCTTAAAAATAGTGAGGTAATCGGATTCTATTTTATTTCGGTTAAACATATTGTATTCAGGCTGTTCAACGGCAGGACCCTCCAGTCCCAATTCTCGGGCAACCATATGTGCTTCCACAATCTCTGCTGCCGACCATTCACTCGTCCCCCAATACAGAATTTTCCCCTGTTGGATCAACGTATTCATGGTACGTACGACTTCCTCCATCGGTACATTTTTATCAGGCCGATGGCAGTAGTACAAATCCAGATAGTCAACCTGCATGCGTTGCAAAGCCTCGTGACAAGCTTCCATCAAATGTTTACGACTCAAACCATGCTGGTTAGGTTTTTTATCTATACCTTTCCAACCAAAAAACGCTTTGCTCGACAACACATAGGACGATCTCTCCCAGCCAATTTTTTTCAGCACACGGCCCATCATTTCCTCGGAGAGTCCAGCCGAATACACCTCTGCATTATCAAAAAAATTCACACCAGCATCGTAAGCCATAGACATGAGTCTTTCGTTTGTAGAATCGCCTGTCTGACGAGCAAAGGTCACCCAAGAGCCAAAAGACAGCACACTTAACTGCAAGCCGGTCTTGCCCATTCTTCTATATTCCATAGTTAATATTGTTTACATTATTTAAAGTTAAGGATTATATTTTGCACACAAAATTTATGTTACAATAACGTTATGTCCACTATATTCTGTATTTTCAAATGGTAAATATGGAATTAAAATCATTCATCTTCGGTTTATCTATCATGGTATCAGGGACTTTTGCACAAGCACAAACCCATTTAGATCAAATCATAAACATGCAGACAGCTCCAAAATGCTACGGAGCGATAAAAACAAAGGATCTGATAAAAATTGATGGGAAAGCTGATGAGAAGGCTTGGGATCTCGCACCATGGACAGATAAGTTTGTGGACATCGAAGGCGATAAACGAGCTAGCCCTTCCTTTGACACTAAAGTTAAAATGCTGTGGGACGAGAATTGCCTATATCTCTATGCGCTATTGGAGGAACCTCATATTTGGGGAGACTTGACCGAACATGATGCGATCATCTATCATAACAACGATTTTGAAGTGTTCATCAGACCATTTGAACAACATCCTTTGTATTATGAAATAGAAATAAACCCACTGAATACCGTCATGGATTTGTTTATGCCCAAACCTTACCGCCTAGGCGGTGAAGCACTTATGCATTGGGATATCAAAAATCTAAAAGCGGCCGTATACGTGAATGGAACGTTAAACAATCCCAATGATACCGATGTCTATTGGTCAATCGAGATGGCTATTCCCTTTTCATCTTTGACCACCTTCGGACGGAGACCGACACCTAGGGTAAACGACTATTGGAAAATCAATTTTTCCCGTGTACAATGGCAACATGAGATTACAGAAGGAAAATATACAAGGCGAGAAGACCAAGGCAAAATAATGCCTGAAGACAATTGGGTTTGGTCTCCTATCGGCATAGTTAACATGCACTATCCGGAACGATGGGGATATGTGCAATTTATCGATACCCCGAAGAACATTAATCTGCCAGCTTCTTATGCTATAGAAAAAATAGCATGGAATATTTTCTACCTGCAACAATTGCACAAAAAGACCCTCGGAAAATTTGCCACTGACCTTAAACAATTAAAGGGATATGAAGAGGTCTTACAAAATGATGCGCAAGAACGGCATTGTTCTATTTTCACCAATAAAAGGAGCACCAGCTATAAGATGGAAATAAAAGATCCAACAGCGGGTATTACTGTTACACTAGACCATTTTGGTCACTATACCATCAACTATGAATAGCAGAAGAAATTTTATTAAGGTCGCGGGACTGGGGCTCGCTTCTTTACAACTTGACCCCACGGAGCTATTGGCATCAAATGTCAGCACTCCCTTGTTGTTTGACTTCTGGTTATGGGCACGGCCGAAAGATACAGAGACCGAAAGCCTTCTTAAAAAGCGTTATCAGGGCTATAAGGATGCAGGAGTACGGGGTATCTTCTTTGAGTCTTACAGCAAAAAACATTATCAAATCGCCAAGGAAAACGGATTGGAAGCACATCGTTGGATGTGGACGATGAATCGTGGTGAAAAAGAACTTTTGGAAAAACATCCGGAATACTACGCAGTAAGCCGCTCAGGGAAGTCCTGCGCGACACAACCTCCTTATGTAGGCTATTACCGCTTTCTGTGCCCATCACACCCCGATGTGCCAGCATATCTCGAGGAAAAAGCACGAGAGCAATTGGAAAAAGAAGATGTGGACGGGTTACATTTGGATTACATTCGATATCCTGACGTCATCTTGCCCGTCAATCTGTGGGAAAATTATCAGCTCGACCAATCTACCGAATTGCCAGACTATGATTTTTGCTACAGTACGTTCAGCAAAGAGGCCTTTTTACGGGAAACCGGCATCAATATCGACAAAGTGGACCGTCCGGAGCAAAGTTTGTCTTGGCGATCATTCCGTTATCGACAAATCACCAACATTGCTAACCGCATCTGTAATGCGGCAAAAGATTACAAAAAACCTGTCACTGCAGCAGTATTCCCCACGCCAGATTTAGCGCGAAGAATCGTACGTCAAGATTGGGCAAATTGGGATCTATCGGGCGTTTTTCCCATGATTTATCACGGGTTCTACAAAGAGCCTGTGCAATGGATCGGCACCGCCGTTGAGGAAGGTGTCCGAGCCCTTCATGGGCGATTCCCTCTGTATGCAGGATTATATTTGCCGGATTTTAGAAACTTAGAGGAATTAAAACAAGGTATCGTCTTGGCAAAAAATAATGGCGCAGCAGGTATATCGTTATTCGGTGAAGCCGATTTCGATGCCGAAACTATCGCATTGCTCCGATCAATTCGATAAAGGAAGGATAAAAGGACATAGTAAAATTCACTATGCTCTTTTTACAACCTTATTCTCTGGCACGCTCAACTTTTTTCATGTTGAGCAGCTTTGCTCTTTATTCCTTGTTCTTTGCTCTTTTTCTAAACAAAAGCGCTATGCCCCGTAATGCTTCTTCCTACAATCAAGGAATTGATCTCTTTGGTTCCTTCATATGAATAAATAGCCTCTGCATCTGCCAAAAAACGAGCCACGTTATACTCCAGCAAAATACCGTTACCGCCCATGACCTCGCGAGCACGCGAAACAATGTCACGCGTCCGCAACGTGCAAAAGACCTTGGCCAGTGAAGCGTGTTCATCCTTTAATTTTCCATCGTCCTGCAACTCTGACAGCCTAAACACGAGTGTTTGCATGGCCGTTAAGTTGGACAACATTTCCACCAAGTGGTTTTGAATCAGTTGGAATGCGGCAATTGGCTTACCAAATTGCTTACGTTTTAAGGTATAATCCAACGCATTTTCATATGCTCCTCTTGCACAGCCTACAGCCATCCAAGCCACACCGGCCCGTGTCATCTGCAAGACCTTTGCCGTATCTTTAAATGTATTGGCCAAAGGCAATCTGTCCGATTCCGGAACAACACAGTCTGTCAAAGTAATCAATCCATTTTGCACAATACGTAAGGCCATCTTTCCCTTGATCTTCTCCACCATAAATCCCGGGTTTTCTTTTCGGACAATAAAGCCCTTCACCTCTCCCTCGTCCAAATCTCTGGCCCATATAATGGTCATGTCCGAAAACGTTGAGTTGCCAATCCATTTTTTCTGTCCATTCAATACCCATCCTTGATCCGTCTTCCGGCAAGTGGTGGTCAAACCGCCGGCCGTTGCCGACCCGACCTCTGGTTCCGTCAGTCCAAAGGCGCCAATCTTTTCCAGTTTTTGCATCGCTGGCAACCATTCCTGTTTCTGTTCTTCCGAACCACACATATAAATAGAGCCCATAGCTAATCCGCTCTGGACACCCAAAAAGGTTGCTATCGATGGGTCGATCCTTCCAAATTCAGCCGCAATAATGCCATCCATCAAGGAACTTCCCCCAGCACATCCATATCCTTCATATACATAACCACAAATATTCAGCTCCCGCAATTTGGGAATGATCTCAAACGGGAAATCATCGTGTAACCAGTAATTGTTCACCAAGGGTTTAATTTCCTTTTCCAAAAATGTCCGAACACGTAATTGCAATCCTCTGTTTTCGGGGGAAAGCTTCTCTTCAATGTCATAAAAATCCGCATCTATAGGTGGCGATTCTCTTTTTTTGCCACCGGCAGTCAACATTTTCATAACGCCTTTCAGTTGGTTGTCATCCATTTTGGACACCGCTTGCATGACTGCTGGTAAATCAATCTTTTTGGAGATGGTTTCTATTTGCTCAAAATCCACGGATTTGAGCAATCTGATGATGTTTTTCAATTTCTTCAACATGTTCCTATGTGTTATCAACTATAATTGTAACATATTTTTCATCAAAATAGTATTTTTTTCTTGCAATTCAACAAAACAGTGCTATATTTGCGCCGGCTTTACGAAAACAGATAAAGTAAAAGGGTGAAAACGAACGTTTTAATTTTTTTTATTTTTTTTTCAAAAAGTCGGGTTACCTTTTTAGCGTAACCGGTATAAAGGTGTAAATAAACAAATTTGTTTCAATTAAATAGAAAATTAAAAAAGATGAAAAATTTATTCAAATTCGGATTTTTAGGTCTAGCGTTGACAGTTGCTTTCGCTTCTTGCGGTGGTGCAGAAACTAAAACAGAAGAAGTTGCTGATTCATTGGCTACTGAAATCGAAAATACTACTGATTCAATCGCTGATTCTTTGAACAACGTTGCTGATTCTATCACTGCTGCTGGTGAAGCCGCTGCTGATTCTTTGCAAAACGTTCAATAATCCGAACAGTATTTTAAAGATACGGAGAAAGCCTGCACAGATTGTGCAGGCTTTCTCTTTTTTGGGGAAGGGGTAGTTACATAAATTTTCTATTGGAACTGCTGCACGAGGGCAAAATGACATTAGATGAAAGAGTCCGCTGCGTTATTGCTCACCTGCTTTAATCGGTTTACCAGCTCGGTAAGCGTAGCTGTATATGAAAATCTTCTTGTCTTGCCGTATTTCCATTTTCAACCATCCATACGTAGGATTTAAGCCGTTCATGTCTGCACAAAATCCTATATAAAAAGGTTTCCCCAGTTCAATAGGATTGGCTTCGAGGTTGGTTTCTCCATCTATCGTCCTAAACAGTCCGGCATAACCGGTGATGAAAGCGACATCGTCACCTATTTCTTCGCCCTCCGACACAGGGTAGACTGCTCCACCCTGTGTGCGCATGAATCCCATATTTACCCCGACTGAAAAATACGCAACATAGCTGTTTTCGTCGTTATAATTCTGGTCAAATATAATGCTATAACCATACTCTTCATCGTTGACTTTCATGCTTGCTTCATGATAGCGTTCACCCTGCAACAGATCAAATGTTTTGTTCACATCTGTTTTGACAATTTTGTCGCCGAATACCAAGCCTTCAATCAAACTTTCTTTGCTACATGTCAGCGTGCACAAACTGCACAACAACAGTAAAAATATATGAATTCTTTTCATTGTATATGTCTTATGGTTCTACCAAAGTTTTCCTGCACGCGTAAATTTGATCCCTAAATAGGATTTATTCTTTTTTTCCAAAGTTGCCGGATACAGCAGGTTACCTCCTACAAAATAATTAGGGGCAAAATAAAACTCTAATGTACCGACGTAACTTATCATACCCTGCACATTGAAACCAAGCACAGGTTTTATATCTTTTGGAAAAAAGGAGGGCTTATCAAAAAATACGCCACCACGCACCATATATTCCTCATCTTCGTCTTTCCAATGGTACATCAGCCCTCCGCCGTAGCGGATGACGGTATATTTATAGTCACCGTCACGCACATCATCGGTACTACTACTCACCCCTACACTTTGATTTACAGCATCGCCATCATAATGATATGAACCGTTGCGCCTAAAGTAACCACCTTCGAGATAGGGTTTCACGCCGGCCTCATCCCCATACTTTTTAAAGCTGATGCGAAGCAAGGCTGTCCCCCCGTATTCCATTGTATAACCACTTGTTCCCTCGGAGAATGCATCCAGGCCATAGCTAAATTTTGGATTAAGGTACAGCGACACCGACTTATTGTTGGCAATGCCGAAGTTAAAACCAAAATCGAATCCGGGCATCAACGGTGCTTCTATATATGATTTGTTGGCATGGTAGGCACTTACATTATTTGATATTAATGGAAGTTTTCCGAAATTCAGTCCGAGCAAAAGCTTTCCGGAAGTAAAGCCTAAGCTTGGTGAATCATTGATGAGCGACATGAGAGTAATGGTGCTTGCCGCCGCCGATACATATCCAATGTTTTCGGCATCGTCCACCTTCTTCTGGTGAGCAACCCTTTCCGCACGTTCGGCGGTCTTTTTTGCCTCAAACGCTTTTTGGTACATTTCGTCAGCGTAGTTGCGTTGCTCGTCTGTAAGAGCAGTAGTCTTCGCCTGGCTATAGTAGGTCATCGCGGCCGAATAGTCCTCGCTGGCGAACGCCTCGGAACCCTGCGTCATCAAGCTGTTATAGCGGTCCATTTTGGACTGCATCTCCGTTTGCCTGCGTTCTTCTTCGATGTTGTTTTGGCCAACGTCTGCATTCGATACCGATAGTTCTTCTATAGCCTTTTCGATAATGGCAATTTCCCTTTTATACTTTTCCACATCATCTCTCGACGGATTTTCTATAGGAGTAGACTGGGTATTGCACGGAAACCGCACATCCATACTGTAGCGCGACTGCTTGTCCAGTTTTCTGATTGTCTCGCAAAGGCTGTACCGCTTTTCACGGTATTTCAAATATTGCTCCTTAATGGATAATCCCGCATCCGGGTCTGCTTCGTCAATATTATTGGCATTCTTCGGCGCATTATTTTCATTAATAATGTTTCCATTGGCATCCACCAATTTTCCGCCTACTTTCACATCTTTTATTTCTATAGTATAATTTGTAGCCTCCGTCTTATAAAGCATAGCCGTAAACAAGTCGTTACCATCATAGTGTGAGGCTCCGGGAGCAAGATTGCTTGTGAGCCCCCAAGCCCCCCTTGCTGAATATGTTCCGCCAACGATTAGCCGATAACGGAAAGTAACAGGCTCCAGATAACTATTTTTAGCCATAATCCCCCAATAGTATTCTCCGTCTTTGTTTTTATAATTGTGGTTTATCACATAGAAAGTGATACCTTTGTATCCTCCTATAGTTAATGGTGATGACACTGTTGATTGTCTTCTCTGCCCGTAACATATCGTTGCGGCAAACATCAATAAGATAAAAATCAGCTTTTCGTTCATGGTTTATGGGATTTGTAATTTTGGTCATATGCTGAATAATACTTCTGTATCTCCGAAAAAAAATCCATGGCCTGATGATACCGTTCTTTGCTTGAGTACCCCGCACTCACCTGCATATCATCCATGGATGGTGCGGACCTAAACGTTAGATGTAGCATATATCGCCCTTCGCTAATCCGTTCTATTAAATGATGCTGTGAACGCACAGCATAGATATCATCTCCGAAAGTAAACGAGGAAGCTGTTGCCCTACCGATGTTGGTCAGTTGCTCGTTGTGGATAGCCAAATTGCTAAGGTTGCCATTCGAGGGGTAAGAAATCGCTACCCAAAACAGCTCATCATCGGCAGGTTGTCTGTCTACTGTGAACCATACATGGGCACAATAATTGTTCGCATTCTTATTGACCTCTACCCTTGCGAAATTAATCTTTGTGAAACGGATATCGTCGGTAATACGATAATAAGGCAGAGCCTCCGCTTGCTCCGCGACGTGCCAACTGTCCGTATTGTTCGGTATCTGTATTGTTTTTCCGGTATAGGCGTCTTTTGCGAACAGGCCACCAGCGAGAAAACAGCCTCCGAGCAGGATAATAATCTTCTTCATTTGTTACAGTATGTCATGAACAACCATAAAGTTAGGGTGTTGCCTAATGCGAAAACACTACATCAAAATGTGATTTAGAACCTTATTTATTTTTAGCCTATAAAACATATGTCTCATTGCGTTTGGCCGATAGCGGGAGGAAGTACTCGGAACGCCGTCAAAACATCTCCTAGAACACTTTTACAGCGTTTAATAGATATTAAATCAACGAGTTTGGAAGATTAGAATACACATCCGCGCTTTCATCATTGCCGAAAGCAACGATGAACAAGAATGTTGCCCACAACTCACTAAATATGCAAGCCCTGCTTACGTCCGTTTTAGTGTCACTCTGATGGTACCCCCATCTTTAAATATCAATGTAAGCGTGTTGTCTTGAACAAAAAATTCATAATCTCTAATCAGCGACGCGTCGTTTGGATCGTTTAATTTCAGTCGATTACCAATGATAGAATATGTACCACTATTGGTATAAATCCCCTGTCTGAGGTAAAAGGTCTTATTAGCATTGAACGTAAGGCTTATATTACTTGCTGTCCATGTACCTATGAGAGATTTGTTTACAATACTAGGTATCAAATTATTTGCAGGATTTGACGGGTGTTTTGGAACAGAGGTGCTTAGTGTAGAAGCATTTGTAGTGGCGGCATTCAATAAACCAACAGCCGTTGAGACGGCCAAAAGAGCCGGCCCACAAGCAAGGCCTGCACTGCCTCCACATGTGGCAATAGCGGTTCCAATAATTGCTACGGCTCCGATAACCCGCATGTTTCTCCTCAAAAAACTTTTAATTTCTGCAGTGGCTCCTTGAAACTCTTCCAGGTCGCCATAACTTTCAGAAAACTGGGCGAACACAAATTTAGCCGTTTCATTTTCATAATCTACTGCTAATTGTTGTATGAGAACACTTGTGTTATCCTCCCAATTATAATCGTAAAAGCCCATCAACGCATTTTCATCATCCACAAATGACAGCTCCACAACTCGTTTGAGATTTTTGCCATTTTTTAAGCTGGCATAAGACATGTATATTCTATTATTTTCATCTACCAGATAGTTATACAGCGTGTCGCTTCGTAAATTTTCCAAAACAATGCTAGTCACTTTGTGGGGATTTCCATCCACGTTAAAACTGCCGTAAGTATATGTAGTAAAATCGGTTTCAGGGTCATAAATACTCGCCTGCAAACCAGTTTCTTGATAAGGTTTCCCCTTATATATTTTTACATCCGGAGTTTGAGATCCCGAATTCCTGTCATCTTTACTGCATCCAATAAGGAGCGATAGCAACAACAATACTATCTTACTGATGAATAATCTAATAGGTGTAAGTTTATTGGTTTCCATATCTTTCTTTTATTAATCACAAAGTAGTTTGTTACGCGTTACTATATTATAAGGGTCGATTCTGCATCAGATTCTTGTATAAAGATGTGATTTTTCAATTAGGCGGATGAGAAGTAAAATTTGGGTAAGCAGTTTGTATATTCGGAGTTGAAGGCAAGCCCGACGAATATCTTGACAAATGCAGTATCATCTGCTCAATTTCCTCTGGTTTCATATAAGTTGCCCGTTTAAACATTTTGTATTCTTCGGTCGCCCGGTTGCTGCCATACATGGAGAACATAGCCCAGTCATACAGTTGCCAGCCCAACCCTCTCAAAACAGTATGCATATCTATTTCCTTTTCAAAAAGAGGTTTTCTGTGTCGATCAAAATATCGAAAAGAGACACCTAAAATACCCCATAAGTTATGCGAATGATAATCTGCAATATGGGATAGCTCATGCGCTATGATGCCTATTTGTGCATTAAACGGGACATCACTTAGCAATATACCTTCAAAATCAGCTTGGTTGTTTATCAATATCTGATACCTGTGTTTGCCCAGCACCGTGATGGGGATAGGTCTTGCTGCCATGGTGGTCTTTTCTTTTGAATATCTAAACTCGATTTGGACATCTTTCAATTCAGGATAGTGCGAGAGAGCAATCAACGTAGGTTCTAGGTATTCATTTATAAATGTTTTCCCATCACCATAAAGTTTCGATAAGCTGTCAATTTGTGATTCACTCAACCGTGGAAATTCTCTGTGGAAAGGGTTATGTGAAAATACCGGGAGTGATGCGGATTTTTTAATTCCGCATCCCGTATGCAGGGATACGGTGAAAAAGAAAAGCAATAGCCTCATCATGTTTGGGAAGCCCCTCACAAATATTTTCTCTTTTATCATTCGACTTATTACGAATACTTATTGCAAGTAAAGTTAAGGTGTGTCACAAGTCGAAAACATTACATGAAGATGTGATTTTGACAGAGTCTCGGTTCAAAAAACGAGTGAAGATGGCCGAGCGGGCTTTTACAGTAGCGGACGCAACCGCACGGCGCAATTGTGAATGGTTATTTTTTGTTCCTCTGACGGAAAAAATCGACAAAAGAGCGCCTTAATATTCCTCCTGTCCAGAGTTTCAGCACGACTTTGGTACCTTTATCGCAGTCCTGTATCTCAAATCGCCCTCTTATCCTGGCCATCCGCATCTGCATGCTTTTCAAGCCGTTGCCTGCATGCAAAGATGCCCCGACACCTATTCCATCATCCTGAATCTCAACGACGAAGGAGTTTTTGCTTTGCAGATAACGAACAACCACATTCTGGGCCTTGCTATGCTTATACACATTTGTGATAGCTTCCTTAATGCAAAGCATCAAGTGGTAGTTCCGGCCAAATGAGAATGATCTTCCGGGCTCGGCCACCTCTTGATGGAAATGAGACTTGATACCGCTCCGGCGCAAAAAATTCTCAACGTAGTCTCGGGTATAGGTCATAAGAGAACCTATGCTATCATTGCGGTTTTGCAAGCTCCATAGGATTTCTCTCATGGAAACGTTCATGTCATCTGATATTCGCAACAGTTCGTCTATGTCCTCACCGGCCGGGTTGCCTTGTGTGATCTTATGTTTGATAAACTCCGCGTTCAATTTAAGGGCGGATATGCCGGCTCCAAGATTATCGTGCATATCGTATCCGATGCTCTTACGTTCTTCCTTTATTTTCCGCACATGGTATTCCCTGAAACGGTACAGGAAATAAAGCAAGCATCCGACCACGAGTAAACAGGCCAGTTTAAACAGGCGCGTTTGGTACCATAGGGGAGGAATGAAAATTTCCTTAGACCAAACGGATTCCCCCCACAGCTCCTCGAATGTGCTGATTTGCGTTTCCAGCCTATATTCTCCGGGGGGGAGGTCGTAATACTCTATCTTTGAAAAATCCGAAAAACGCCATTCATCTTCCATACCGTGGAGGCGATAACGAATTTTTGGCTTTTTGATATAATGTGAGTAACCGATTTCGAAAGCTATGTTATTGATCCCCAAAGGCGATACGAGCCTGATGGCGCTCAACGTATCGGCAGAAAGGGGCCTATTGACACCTGTCCGCAAAAATAAAATAGATCGGATATAAGGTGTCGTGACGATTTCAGTATTTGCAATGACCTCGTCCGGCTCGATCTTATATAGTTTATCGATACATGCCCAGAAAATACTGTTATTTTCTTCATCAACCAAAAGACCATTCATTATGCCCTTAAAGGGATTTAAACCTACATTTTCGGCAAATGGGAAGATATTGACAATGTTCTGGCGTATATATTTCGCCTTGTCTACAAACTGCAGTTGACCTCCTTTGGAAACAATCAGCCAATTCTTGTAGGTTACGATTCCGTTAATGTTTTTCGGAGTGATAAAAGAGGTCACTAGTTTAGGCTTATGGCCATCGTACAGCCAAATCTTCTGGTGGTTACCAATCCAAACTCGACCATCAGCGTCCTCGCAAAAGTAATAGTAGGCCTCTGCCGGGCTCTTATCCATAAATATCTTAAGCGCATCATTATCAGGATCGTACCTATACAATTTTTTATTACCGATCATGACAGCGCCCGAACGGGTAAGCATCAGATTAAAATTATATCCGTTTTCCTTCACGTCATGAACGATTGTCGCCAGCTTTTTAACAGTGTGGCTAGCCAAAGCATAGCAGTATAAACTTTTATAGCTGATGAAGTATAATTGGTTACGAGCGCTGTCAATGGCAAGATCTGAAATCCGCAGTTCGACTGGATCGATTCTAATAGTATCGATGTGATTTCCATCGCTGACGACCAATAGGGTACCCAGCGCACTGAACACCTTATTTCCATATGTGACTATTTTTTGTGTCCAAGGGGTGAACTTCTCCTTATTTTCCTGTGCCCATAGCGCTGTGAGCAAGCTATCCTCTCGCCAGCTGTCCAAATTATCGGATAGCAGAAAGCCATTGTATGAAGAAGGAAAGAGATACCTACCCTGTTGCTTTTTGACGAGATCTACAGGGCCGACATCTGGATTCACGTGGTTGAATTCCAATTGCTGAATCTTCCGATGGAAAAAATTGTACACACCACTGTTGGTACACAACCATAAGTTGTTGCTTCTGTCAACATATGCCTGAAATACTTCTGGAGCAAAGCGGTCAATGCGAAGTCGACGTCCATTTTCAACTTCGAAAAGCTCACCAGCGGTTTTATAAACCAGTTTTTTTTGAGGTGTAAAATAACGGGCAAAATGGACCTTCTCATCGTCGCCCGCGTCTTCCAACACTATCGGGAGGATTTTGTGACCTACCGAGGTATAATAGAGGATCTCGTTTGTGGATTGGACTATGCAGTTTTGGAGCAAGCGATTTCCATGGCCGATGTCCATACTGTCGACTACAGCTTCGTGGTGGATGAGATAGACCGTACGGATGTTTCTATCTACCGCTAGGAGCAAGCCGTCCTCGGTCAGGTCGAGCAGGCGAAGATGGTGCGGTAACCGATAAGGCTTGCCCAACGTCAACCGATCTGGATGTAGCCATTGATACACCATAGGTTGGGTCCACGTGTCAGAGACGATCAATACGCTATTATTAAAGAGACAACTTTTTACCGCTATATTCTTGGTAAAAAGCGTGCGGTCCAACTCGATGATTTTTCGTGCATCGGGCTTCAGCACATGGACTATGGGTTTGGCGATATCCGAGGCAAACAGCCTGCCGCTCATGAAAACAAGATTTTCAAACTCCTGCCCGCCGGGCTTCATGGCGTAATATGCGGGAGAGATGCCCGAACCATCCAGCAAATCCAAGAAAGCACCGTTTGCAATATAGAACGACTGATGGTCAGTCTCGACAATACTGTTGCACATATTATATCCCAATCCGTTGGCCTGGGAATAATGCTCGCGGACATATCGCCCCGTAACCGCGCGCAAAACCTCTTGACCCTGTGCTACAGCAGACGTAAGTATTTCTATGAAAAGATATACCACCAGTATTCTCATTGCCAAAGTTCACTAACCTACGCCAAATTACAATATGGACGGGATATTTCAAAAAACAAGCGGTATGCATTTCTTTTCTTTCCCGCCTATATCATGTCATTAATGCTTTAGATAGTAGGTCTCCCTCATTTGGTAATCTTCGTCCTTTATTTCATGCTGGATCTGAAATTCGGAACGCGTCAATTTGACAATTTCATACACGAAGGTGGTCGTTTTACCGTCTTCTTCCTTAGAAGTAACCTGCAACTCTTTGTTGTCAACTTTCCACTTGGAGACGGACAACGCTTCTCCAAATGCGAAACCACTGACATTGCCGTTGTCTTTGAATTCCAGATAGTCACCACTCTTGCCTACATAGGTTTCGGATTCTGAAGGGTTCAGCAGGTTTTGATACGTTATCCTTTCAATCGACCATCGACCGACAACATCGGAAGCACCTTTCCCTAACTTTTCGTCTACCTCGCCGTCGCTCTTGCTACAAGCAACCATCACCAACTAAACAACCGCAATTGTCATCCACAAATACATGTTTTTTGTTTTCATAATGCTCTTTTTTACTTTTGAAATCGCAATCAACCTTTGCTATAGTCATACAAAGCTATGGCGTAAGTCACAAAATTCCATCACATGAAAATGTGATTGTTGAAAAGGCCTAAAGCGACTATTCCTCGGTGGATTCGCGTGCATAGCCTACGGCACGAGGCAGGAGAGCAAAACGTAAATACAATTACTGCCTTTGGTTTAGCATATTGATGGCGTCGACCTTATTGTTCACGCCCAATTTTCTATAGATGTTGGCGACATGCTTCCTAATGGTATCAATACTAACATATTGTTTTTCCGCAATCATCTTGTACGATAGTCCCTGTGCCATCCAACGCATGACTTCTATTTCAGTTTTGGTCAATTTCTGCTCGGCAACAGATTTCTCCGGCCTATCAAATTGCTGTAGGATCTTCCTTGCCACTGAAGAGGTCATGGGAACCCCTCCTTGAAATACTTCCCTAATGGAGGAAATGATTTTATCCATGCGCTCTCCCTTAAGCAGATAGCCCGAAGCACCGGCCTTTAAGGACTCAACTATGTTTTGGTCGTCGTCGTAGCAGGTACACATGATAAACTGCGTTCCGGTATGCCGTAGCCGCTCTACGAGCTCCACACCTTGCATGTCTTTTAAATTGATGTCTACGATCGCCACGTCGGCATCCCACTGTCCACAGTCCTGCAATACCGAATTTCCATCGAAATATTGGCCCGAACAGAACATGCCCTGTTCGTTGTCAATGATCTTCTGCAACGCTCGGTTATAATGTACATCATCTTCAATAATAGCTACAGATATCAACATGTCCCATGCTTTTGTTAGACACCAACGGCGCCATTGTTATACACTGCATAAAAATAGCACAATTCCCGTTTCAACGTGTAACATATTCATGTGATTTTTGCACCGGCCCATTTACGGCATCTTCATGCATGGCATACGGTACTGCGCGCTTTTCCTTTTGGTCCCGTAGGAAGTCTTGCAGATTTTCTTATTTTTGCAACTGAATCAATTCTATAGAACATGAGCTTATCACCACTGACAGCTGTCAGTCCTATCGACGGAAGATATCACCCAGCTACCCAAGAGCTATCCGGCTATTTTTCTGAATTTGCCCTGATCAAATACCGCGTATTGGTCGAAGTCGAATATTTCATTGCTCTTTGTGATTCGGGGATTCCACAACTCGCCCATTTTGATGGATCATTGAACGATAAACTCCGTAATATCTATGAAAATTTCAAGCTTGAAGATGCCCAGTGGATCAAAGACAAGGAAAAAATCACCAACCACGATGTCAAAGCAGTCGAATATTTTCTTAAAAACGAGTTTGAGAAACTAGGCTTGCATGATTCCCTGGAATTTATCCATTTTGGCCTGACTTCCCAAGACATCAACAACACAGCTATTCCTTATTCCTGGAAAGAAGCATTGACAAAAACATACCTACCTGCTATGGAGGAACTGTTGAACGAATTGAAATCTTTATCCGGTGAATGGACGAACGTTCCGATGCTGGCCAGGACACATGGACAGCCCGCATCGCCCACACGATTAGGGAAGGAAATCAAGGTTTTCACAGAGCGGTTGGAAAAACAACTGGACACACTGAAACAAGTACCGTTCTCTGCTAAATTTGGTGGTGCTACGGGCAATTTTAATGCACATCATGCAGCCTATCCCCATACGGATTGGGTAGCCTTTGGCAATGCTTTTGTCAACAACGTGCTTGGACTATCCCGTTCGCAAACGACCACACAAATCGAACACTACGACAACTTTGCGGCCAGCTGTGACGCATGCAAACGCGTGAACAATATTTTGATCGATCTTTGTCGCGATATTTGGACTTATATTTCCATGGACTATTTTAAACAGAAGATCACGGCGGGTCAAATTGGTTCATCAGCTATGCCACACAAAGTGAATCCCATTGATTTTGAAAATGCAGAAGGAAACTTAGGATTGGCCAATGCCCTTTTTGAACACTTGGCTGCCAAATTGCCTATCTCTCGTTTGCAACGCGATTTAACGGATTCCACGGTGTTGCGCAACATCGGTGTGCCCTTTGCACATACGCTGATCGCTATAAAATCAACCTTGCGTGGCTTGCGTAAATTAATACTTAACGAGGCCGCATTGGCAAAAGATTTGGATAACAACTGGGCTGTTGTCGCTGAGGCGATTCAGACTATTCTGCGACGTGAAGGCTATCCAAAACCTTACGAAGCACTGAAAGATCTCACCCGGACCAACACACACGTTACAAAAGAAACGATTGCATATTTTGTGGATCAACTCAATGTTGCGGAGGAGGTAAAGAATGAAATCAAAGCCATATCTCCAAGCAACTATACGGGCATAATCCTGTAAGCTTTGACGTGCAAATGACGAGGGCTAAAAAACAATTGATGTATATTTGTATCCGATAATTTAGAAAGAGGTTATGGCAACGATTAACGTATATACAGAGACTACTCCCAATCCGGCAACCATGAAATTTTTGGTCAACAAGTTGTTGATCAACGGTAGCTTGGACTATCCTGACAGAGAAAAAGCACAAGAATCTGATTTCGCAAGGGAGCTTTTCAAGTTCAACTTTGTGACAGGTGTATTCTTTGCGAGCAACTTTGTGACGATTACCAAAGCCGATGCCGTCGATTGGGCTGATATTGAGCCCTTGCTAAAAGACTTTGTGAAAGGAGCCGTGGAATCGGAGCTGGCCGTAAAACCTAAAGAACACGACGAAGATATTAATTTTGAAGGGACAGAAACCGAAATCAAAATTCAGCAAGTATTGCACGACTATGTGCGTCCGGCCGTGGAGCAAGACGGTGGCGCCATTGCTTACAAATCCTTTGAAAACGGAACGGTCACTGTAGAGCTAAGAGGTTCATGCAGCGGCTGCCCCTCCTCCACCATTACACTAAAAGCCGGAATCGAAGGTTTGTTGAAACGCATGGTGCCGGAAGTAGAAGAAGTAGTGGCCGAAGCGATGTAAGGGAGAAAATAAAAAGAACAGGGGGATGTGTGCAGCACACATCCCCCTGTTCTTTTTTAGTGAAAAATCATTACCTTTACCCTCAAAATAATCGAAACATCTTAAATTTAGAAATGAGCGCAGATATCAACAAACTTGAACAGATTGCTTCGCAGGTAAGACGCGACATTGTCCGTATGGTGCACGCTTGTCAATCTGGCCACCCTGGAGGTTCTTTGGGTTGTACGGACTATTTCGTTGCCCTGTATTTCCACGCGATGAAGCACGACCCATCTTTTAACATGGATGGCATTGGTGAAGACTTATTTTTCCTATCCAATGGCCATATTTCACCCGTGTTTTACAGCACATTGGCCAGATCAGGATATTTTCCCGTTAGCGAATTGGCCACTTTCCGAAAGATCAATTCCCGTCTTCAAGGACATCCGACTACACACGAGGGTCTTCCCGGCATTCGCGTGGCTTCTGGTTCTTTAGGACAAGGGTTATCTGTAGCAATCGGTGCAGCCCAAGCCAAAAAACTGAACAAGGATAATCACCTTATTTATGTATTGATGGGCGACGGTGAATTGCAGGAGGGACAAGTTTGGGAAGCCGCGATGTATGCGCCACATAATAAGATCGATAATATCATTGCCGCTGTGGATTATAACGGGGCACAAATTGATGGATCAACCGAGCAAGTGCTTTCGCTTGGTAACCTTCGCGCAAAGTGGGAAGCTTTTGGTTGGGATGTCTTGGATATTGAAAAAGGAAACGACATGGCTTCCATCCTTGCAGGATTGAACGAAGCCAAATCGCGTACCGGAAAAGGCAAACCCGTCGTTATCTTACTGCACACAGAAATGGGAAATGGTGTAGATTTCATGATGGGATCGCACAAGTGGCACGGTGTTGCGCCGAACGATGAACAATTGGCATCGGCCTTAAATCAATTACCTGAAACGATTGGAGATTATTAATAGTAGATTTAAGATAAAAGATATTAGACATTAGATTTCTAAATACTAAGTACTAATATCTAAATACTTAACATAAATGAAAAAATACACCTATACAGAATCTAAAGATACACGTTCTGGATTTGGAGCGGGCTTATTGGAAGCCGGAAGACAAAACGAAAACGTGGTGGCCTTATGCGCAGACCTCATCGGTTCATTGAAAATGAACGATTTCATCAAAGAGTTTCCTGAGCGGTTTTTCCAAATCGGCATCGCCGAAGCTAACATGATGGGCATTGCAGCAGGTTTTACCATCGGAGGCAAGATTCCCTTTACCGGAACATTTGCGAATTTTTCTACCGGTCGTGTATACGACCAAATCCGCCAATCCATTGCTTATTCGGACAAAAATGTTAAAATCTGTGCTTCACACGCCGGGTTGACCTTAGGAGAGGATGGCGCAACGCACCAAATTTTGGAAGATATTGGTTTGATGAAAATGCTTCCGGGCATGACGGTCATCAATCCTTGTGATTTCAACCAAACCAAGGCTGCTACCATGGCATTGGCAGACCATAAAGGCCCAGCTTACTTACGTTTTGGCCGTCCGGTAGTACCCAACTTCACACCAGCCGATCAAAAATTTGAAATCGGCAAAGCCTTGATGTTAAATGAAGGAACAGATGTCACTATCATCGCTACCGGCCATTTGGTTTGGGAAGCTATATTGGCTGGGGAAGAATTGGAAAAATTGGGTATCAATGCCGAAATAATCAACATCCATACCATCAAACCGTTGGATGAAGAAGCGATACTGAAATCCGTAACCAAAACCGGTTGTGTCGTGACCGCGGAAGAGCACAACCGGTTGGGCGGGCTTGGGGACAGTGTTGCTCAGGTGTTGACTGCAAAGTTGCCTACACCGCAAGAGTATGTTGCTGTAAACGACTCCTTCGGCGAATCGGGTACACCTGCCCAACTGATGGAAAAGTATGGTTTAAACGCCACTGCTATTGTCGCTGCGGCAAGAAAAGTAATCACTCGGAAATAATTTTTTGCACAAATGGAAGACGCCTTGATCATTTCCAAATTTGCTGATGAACGCACACGCGAAGAGGCGTTTGGCTATTTGCTCAAAAAATATCAACAGAAAATTTATTGGCACGTTCGCCGTATGGTTATTGACCATGACGACGCGGACGATGTTGTTCAGGATATCTTCATAAAAGTGTGGCGCAATCTGGAGAAATTCAGGGAAGATTCACAGCTCTACACGTGGTTATACCGCATCGCCACTAACGAATGCATCACCTTTTTGAACAAGAAAAAACAGAAGCAGAACATGTCATTGGACGATGATAGTTCTGCTTACCTCGCCGATACGTTGGCCGAGGGTAGTTATTTCAATGGAGACAGGGCACAAATGAAATTACAACAAGCGCTCCTTACCCTTCCTGAGAAACAACGATTGGTATTTAACATGAAGTATTTTGAAGATCTGAAATATGAGGAAATTTCAGACATTCTCGGAACAAGTGTGGGCGCCTTAAAAGCTTCCTACCATCTTGCTGTCAAGAAAATTGAGCATTTTTTTGCGTCGAATGATTAAACCTTGAAAGGCTTTCTTAATCTATATAGATACGATGAAGGAGAACAACACATATCATGACGGAAAGGGTGGCTTTAGCCTCCCTGAATCATTGCGTGTCAATCCTTTTATCGTACCTCAAGGCTATTTTGACACATTGTCCTCCAATATCCGTTCACAAATCCGAGTGGAAAAGTTGAATATCAGGGAGAATAAGGGGTTTTCCGTACCGGAAGGTTACTTTGAAGGCTTGCAACATAGCATCTTATCGGAAGTAAAGTTGACCTCTTATAAAGACAAATCCTCCTTTGAAGTGCCTGAGGGATACTTCGATGCATTGGAAGACAGCATCCGTTCTCAAGTGAAGCTAGATACTTTGCGCGAGACAACCACTTTTTCCATACCAGAAGGGTATTTTGAAAACCTGCATGAGCGCATTCGCACCAAAATAGTCGAAAGCGAATGGAAAGAAAAGGTCACCGATTCAGGGTTTGCTGTTCCAGATGGATATTTTGCACAATTGACACAGGAGATTTCTGCTAAAACAATCAAACAAGAAGCAACGCCTATACGTCAATTGAATCTACAGAAGTGGATTCAATATGCCGCTGCAGCTTGTGTAGCAACGGTCTTGGGCATCGGATCCTACAATGCTGTTGTCAACCAGACCGAGCCTACAGCTGAAACACAATTGGCTTCCATTCCCGAAGAGGAAATTATTCATTATTTAGCTTCTTCAACTGACAGTGATGACATCCTATATATTATGGAGTACCTTTATCAGCCACAGGATTCTGAAGGGGTAGGTTCTCAAATTGATGATGAGGATATTGAAGACTATTTAAATTATATGCTATAATGTTGTTGCAAACCAAACATCTATTAATGACTATTTGTGCTTGGGTATTATGTATGTTGGCTGCACAAGCTCAGCCTAGAGACTCCAAACGCTTTGAGGCTATTGAAAATGAAAAAATAGCCTACATTACTAAACAGCTTAAGCTGTCTCCATCTGAAGCACAAAAATTTTTCCCCCTCTACAATCAATACAACAAAGAGATGTGGGCGGTGAAATCAGAGAAAACAGGAAGTTCCTCGAATGCTCCTCAAGGAGCTAATTCCTTTGGTTCGGGCAAACGGGATATCATTTCATATGATGCCAAAGAGCTGGAAATCAAAAAAGAATATCGCAAAAAGTTTTCGGAAGTCATCGGAAATTCCAGAGCTTCCCAATTCTTTGAAATTGAACAGAATTTTAGGGAATTATTGTACAAAGAGCTGCAAAACAGACGAAAATAAAAGAAGCTATGATTCAGCTTCTTTTTTAGCTTTGTAGACACCTAATCGTATTGTTTTATATGGTTTTATATGGTTTCCTTTGCTACATGACAAAAATAGAACCACATAGTCATATAGAAATACAAAGCCCAAGTAAACATAAAGACCACATGGAATGTGACTAGTCAAGTTCTATGTGTCACTATCCTTTCTTTAATCGATCATTAGACCATGCTTCTATGTGGTTAGAAAAAATGTCATGTACTGTCACGATTTTCTCGAAATCCATCTCGTTTTGGTTAACTTTGACTTTTCACTTGTATCATGATCAGTAATAGGGCATTATTCTTACAAAATACGGCACAGACCTCCCACTCGCCAAGGCTATTTGAAATTGTAAAAGCCGAAGGAATTTATTTATACGGACCCAATGGCGAACAATATATGGACTTGGTCTCAGGCTTCAATGTCAGCAACATCGGACACCGGCATCCGAAGGTCATCGAAGCCATTAAACAGCAACTGGATCAATACCTCCACATAACGGTTTACGGCGAATTTGTACAAGCGCCACAGGTACAATTGGCCACGGAGCTGTTGGGCATTCTTCCGTCTTCCTTCGGGTCGGTCTATTTCACGAATAGCGGAGCCGAGGCTGTTGAAGGTTCCATGAAGATCGCCAAAAAATTTACCGGTCGCCGACAGCTAATCGCCGCGAAACAGGCCTACCACGGCAGTACGCAAGGCGCACTGAGCTTGATTGGCAACAACGCCTATCACGAGGCTTATGCCCCTCTCTTACCGGAGATTGATTTCATTACGTTCAACGATATTTCTTCTCTCTCGCGGATCACAACAGAAACGGCCGCAGTCATTATGGAGACTGTTCAGGGGGAAGCAGGCGTACGCGTCCCTTCTCGGGAATTTATGCAAGCACTCCGACATACGTGTCATGAAACGGGGACCGTTTTGATTTTTGACGAAATCCAAACCGGCTTTGGGCGAACAGGAAAGATGTTTGCTTTTCAACATTTTGATGTCGTTCCCGACGTGCTGATGTTGGCTAAGGGGATCGGTGGAGGAATGCCCTTAGGTGCTTTTATTGCCAGAAAGGAGATCATGGATGTCATCAAGGACAACCCCATGCTAGGTCATATCACCACCTTTGGTGGCCATCCGGTTAGTTGTGCCTCGGCATTAGCCTCCTTACATGTGATTCAAGATGAAAAATTGCTGGACACTGTCGAAGAAAAAGCTGCGATCTTCCGGAAAGAATTGGAACATCCCAAAGTCAAGGAAATCCGAGGATTAGGATTGATGATGTGCCTGCAATTGGAAAACTTCGACCAAGTATACCAAGTGAGCGCCTATTGTGCCAAACAGGGTGTTATGATTGACTGGTATCTACATTGTGAAACAGCTTTACGAATAGCACCGCCTTTAACTATATCCAAAGACGAGATCAAGAGCGCGTGCCGCATCATCCGAGAAGGTATTGATATGTTTTGTTAATGTGACAACTATACCTCAGTATATCCTTCTTTTGCTTCCGAACCACCATCCTACAAGCAACAGTAGCTTGTATTCGCCGATTTTTCGTCCGGATTCTTGTCTGAATCTACGGCAGGAGCTTTTTTACAGTCCATGCACAAAAGCAAGGACAAGCAAATGAGGGATTTGATTAGATTCACAGCAATATGTGCTTTGTTTCCTAGCGTATAAGTTGCAAAAAGTCATCAACTTTTTTGCGTCTTTGGCATTATGCTATCACGAATGCACAGCTAAAATATCTCATCTGCGAAAAAACACAATTACGCTAATGACTTTTTCATTCCTGTTGATATATCCATTTGTTTCCCCATTCGCAAAGATCATTTTAATTTCAGTTAATCTCTAAAAAAATCCTATCTTTGTATCCCGTACATAAGGCAGATTCAGAACCTCTTTTTTAGGTTCAAAACAGTAGAAATTCCATTTATTGCTATGAGTAAATATATCTTTGTTACGGGCGGCGTAACCTCGTCGTTAGGAAAGGGCATTATTGCAGCATCTCTTGCCAAACTCCTTCAGGCGCGTGGTTTTAAAGTAACGATTCAGAAATTCGATCCCTACATCAATATCGATCCAGGTACCCTCAACCCATATGAGCACGGTGAATGCTATGTGACTGAAGACGGAGCGGAAACCGATTTGGATTTGGGCCATTACGAACGCTTTCTGAATGTGCCGACCTCGCAAGCCAACAACGTAACAACCGGACGTATCTATCAGCATGTCATCGAGCAAGAACGTGCTGGGGCATACTTGGGGAAAACTGTGCAGGTCGTACCGCATATTACGGACGAGATTAAACGCCGGATGCAGTTATTAGGCCAAACAGGCGAATACGACATCATCATTACCGAATTGGGCGGTACGGTCGGGGATATCGAATCTCTTCCCTTTATTGAAGCTGTACGCCAATTGCGCTGGGAACTGGGCAATAGCGATTCATTGGTTATCCACCTTACGCTTGTTCCCTATTTGGCTGCTGCAGGAGAACTGAAAACCAAACCCACACAACACTCTGTTAAGACATTGTTGGAGTACGGCATCCAACCTGATGTACTGGTCTGCCGTACAGAGCATAAATTGACTCCTGATATCCGTAAAAAGTTGGCTTTGTTCTGTAATGTCAACATCAATGCCGTGGTCGAGTCCATAGACGCCAAAACCATCTATGACGTACCGTTATTGATGCTGAAAGAACAGCTGGACAAGACCGTGCTAGCTAAGCTCAAACTCTCCACCAAGAACGAGCCTGATCTCGATAACTGGAAAACATTTTTAGGCAAACTAAAAAATCCAACCAAAGAAGCGAATATCGGCTTGGTGGGTAAATATGTGGAACTTCCCGATGCCTATAAATCCATTTCCGAGGCGTTTGTTCATGCCGGTGCAGTTAACGAGGCCAAGGTAAAGGTAAAATATATCGCGGCAGAAAGCATCAACGAAAGCAATGTACAAGAAAAACTAAAGGATCTGGACGGTGTATTGGTGGCACCAGGTTTTGGAGAAAGAGGATTGGAAGGGAAACTGGAGGCCATCAAATACGTGCGCGAAAACCAAATCCCTTTCTTCGGCATTTGTTTGGGCATGCAATGTTCAGTCATCGAATTTGGGAGAAATGTATTAGGCCTGAAGGGGGCAAATAGCTACGAAATGGATGACAGCACACCTCATCCGGTCATCAATCTGATGGAGGAACAGAAAAACATTAAAAATATGGGAGGCACCATGCGTTTGGGCGCCTACGATTGCGAAATCAAAAAAGGAACGAAAGCCCATAGCATTTATGGCAAGGGCAAAATCTCCGAAAGGCATCGGCACCGTTACGAATTTAACAACGCGTATCTGAAACAATATGAGAGCGCAGGGATGATTGCTTCTGGCATCAACCCTAAAACCGGATTGGTCGAAATCGTCGAGCTAAAGAACCATCCGTTCTTCGTGGCCGGACAATTTCACCCAGAATTAAAGTCAACTGTTGCAAATCCTCACCCACTTTTTGTTAGCTTTGTAGCCGCTTCGTTGGCAAACAAAAAATAAATAACGAAAAGCTGTATTCAAAAAAAACAAAAAATAAAAAATGGATAGAAACACCCTCATTGGATTAGTGCTGATATTTGCGATTCTAACGGGCTCATTTTACCTCATGAAACCGTCGGAACAGGAGCTAAAACAAGAACAACAATTACAAGATTCCCTGAAAAGAGCCAAGGAAGGATTAACTCCTTCCATTGACTCCATAAAAACCAACGAAAGCGTAACAGTTGATTCCACTCTACTGGCAAAGCCATTTGGTAATGCAAGGCTTGGTAATGAACAAATTATCACGTTGGAAAACGAGCTGATCAAAGCACAAATCAGCTCAAAAGGAGGTCGCATCAAATCGATTGAATTAAAAAATGAAAAGAACTTTGATGGTGGACCATTGGTCTTGTTTGATGGCGATTTAAACAAATTTGGCTTTTTATTCAAAGCCAATGGCGAAAACATTAACACTAACGACTTACACTTCACCCCACAGGGCAGCACTGCCGCTGTAAATGGGGAAGAAACCCAGTCGGTTAGTTTCCGTTTAAATTATAGTGAAAGCCAATACTTGGAATATACGTATTCCATTAAAGGAAACGACTATAATTTGGGCTTGGATGTAAAAGCCGTGGGTATCCAAAACTTGATGGACATCAAAACCAACTCCATTGGATTACATTGGGAAACCAGACTTTTGCAAAAAGAACTCAATGCCAAATCAGAACGTGAGAAATCGACCATTTTCTACAAAGAAGCAAACGGAGACATTGATCACCTGTCTGAAACAAGTGATGACAAAGAAGAATTGGAAAATAAATTGAATTGGATAGCGTTCAAGCAACATTTTTTTTCCTCGGTATTAAGTTCCAAACAACCTCTTGGCAATGCTGCATTAGCGGTGAATTTTGACACGGATGAAAAAATCGTGAAACATTACAGCGCAAATGCCGATTTGGAATTTTCATCGCAAAAAGACAATCATTATGCGTTCACCTTCTTCTTTGGTCCAAACCAATACAAGGTTTTAAAAGCACACGGAGATCAGTTTGACAAGCTCATCAACATGGGCTGGGGTCCCATGTCCTGGATCAACAAATACATCACCATACCGATCTTCGATCTATTGGATGGTCTTAATTTGAGTTACGGTATCATTATTTTGATCCTGACGATTCTCTTAAAGGCCGCTTTGTTTCCCCTCACTTACAAATCTTACCAATCCATGGCCAAAATGCGGGTGCTGAAGCCACAGATTGATGCCATCAAGGAAAAAGTAGGTGATGATAACCCGATGCTGTTGCAACAGGAAACCATGAAGCTGTATAAACAGGCAGGAGTCAATCCGCTTGGAGGATGTTTGCCTTTGCTGTTGCAAATGCCTTTCACCCTTGCGTTCTTTTTCTTCTTCCCCAACCTATTTGAGTTGAGGGGCGAAAGCTTTCTTTGGGTGAATGATCTTTCTACTTATGATGCGCCGATCACCTTCCCGCCTATTTTTGGTTTAATAGATCATATCTCCTTGATGTGTATATTGATGACGTTAACTACACTATTAACCACTTGGTATAACAATGCCACTTCAGGTGCAGCAAATAATCAAATGAAATACATCGGTTACTTCATGCCATTGATTTTCTTCTTTGTGTTGAACAGTTTTCCTGCCGGGCTAAACTACTATTACTTTCTGGCAGCAGTACTTACGTTCTTGACGCAGGTCATTATCCGCCAATTTGTGGATGACGAAAAAATCCTGGCTAAAATTGAGGATAACAAGAAGAATCCTAAAGTGCAGAAAAAATCATCCTTCCAACAAAAAATGGAAGACATGATGCGCCAACAACAGGCTACGCAACAAAACAAGAAAAAATAGAAATCTGTTAAATTAAAAGATAGAGAGGCTCAAAAGTTGTTTTTGAGCCTCTTTTTTATACGAAAAACATAATCTCTGTAACATTTTTGCGTATCGTGCGCAAGTTACGCATAGGCATTGCAACCCTTCAAATAATTTTGTATATTCATCACATGAAAGGTTGGTACAGATTCTTTTGTATTTCGTTATTGACACTTACGCTACATTCTTGCATTGTCAGTCACAGTGCCGTATTGACTAAGAACATACAGCCCGGCATGAGTATTCGACAAATCGTTGGTCTTTTAGGGCAGCCTTATAAAGTAGCCCGTCACACAGGAGACAATGGCCAGAAAATAGAAACTTATTATTATAA
>JBEBRE010000030.1:0-27717 GCA_040394995.1 Sphingobacterium wenxiniae | reverse complement strand
AAACGTACAATGCGTACAATTACATTGTCAATCTGTTTACGCTCGAAAACCTTATTTTGACAAAGATACCTATTTAACTTTAACAATCGAAAACTAAATTTATAAGGCGCAATTAGGAAAGTCCCACTTCGGTTGGTTTAAGGACAACCTTAAAAACGAGCCTAGCCAACAAAACGAGGGTCAACGCATAATATTATTTTTGTTTAAACCCGTTGTGCATTATAAGCTCTATTTTGTCATCCTGACGATAGGAAGGATCTAAAAATCATATCTTAACAAGACTTTAGATGCTTCGGCAAGCCTCAGCATAACAATAAAGGCACTTCTGTATCAAAATGCACAACGGGTTTGTTTAAATGGATGGTTGGAAGTAAGGTTATTGGTCCAATATAACGAGAGGTTTGTTTAGGCAATATCTTCTATCACCTTTACAAGGGCAAAAGTGATCAAACCGAACGTAGTGAGCTCATCAACTTGTTGATAAATCCTTTGTCCCATCAAGGTGGCGCTTCGCACAAGGCCAAAAGTGCTTAGCCTTGTCAAAGCCTTCCATTACCGGCAGGTCCGGACAGAAGGCGACCACTCTTCCCAGTATCGGGAGAATAGAAAGCCAAAATAGGGTCAACAATTTAAATGTGTTAACGCGACCCAACAAAACAACAAAAAAAGTGTTTTACAAAAAAGCCTATATTTTAATTATAGCTTTACCGCATAGAATATTAGAAGACAAAAATAACATATGGACTTAAAATCAAATGAACCATTTTGGCTAGTCAAAAACGGGTTATTGGCGACTTATCCCTCCCTCTACACAGATGCAACATGTGATGTATTGATTGTCGGTGGTGGAATTACCGGTAGCCTAATCGCTCATCAATGCATACAAGACGGCTATAGCACCATCCTAATCGATAAACGCGAAATTTCCCATGGCAGTTCCTCAGCCACGACATCCATGTTGCAATATGAGATCGATACACCTTTATGGGAATTAATCGAGATGGTGGGAGAAAAGGGAGCTGTGGCAAGTTACAAAGCCTGCTCCAAAGCGATAGATGATTTGGGACGCGTCACTCGGCAGGTCAATTCCAAAGCAGGCTTCAAAAAGAAAGATTCGCTTTATTTTGCCGCATTGAAAAAAGACGTAGACAGGCTAAAAAAAGAATTTGAAGCCCGTAAGAAAGCAGGATTTGAGGTGCAATGGATGGAAGCCGACGAGATCTTGGAAAAATACGACCTGCATAACACCTATGGTGGCATACTTTCCAAACAAGGTGCAAGTGTTGATGCCTTTATGCTCGTGCATGAAATTCTTACATATAACCGAAAAAAAGGCCTGCAGGTGTACGACAGGGTAAAACTTATGGAGGTCAAATACGGAGCACGTCAAAACAAGGTGTCACTAAATACAGGAGCTACCATTACATGCAAAAAAATCGTGTATTGTGTGGGTTACGAAAGTGCAACGATGATTAAGGAAAAGTTTGTTGATCTCATCAGCACCTACGCCATTGTCTCAGAGGTTGAGCCTAGCAAATGCAAAAAATACAACGACATACTGGTTTGGAATACGGCTGACCCCTATATATATTTGCGCACGACTGATGATGACCGGCTATTGATTGGTGGGGAAGACGAAGAGTTTCGGAATCCACTAAAGCGTGATGCATTAATCGGTAAAAAGGAACAGCGGTTGCTTAAATCTTTTGAAAAATATTTGCCACACATTCCGTTTCGCACAGACTTTGTCTGGGCAGGCACCTTTGGGGAAACAAAGGACGGATTACCTTATATCGGTGAACATCAAGATTTTAAAAACAGCTATTTCGTTTTGGGATTCGGGGGCAACGGCATTACTTTCTCCGTTACAGGAATGGAAATGGTTTCCAAATGGTTGCAAGGGAAAAGGCATTTGCTGACACCTTATTTTGCATTTGGGCGGTAAATATTCTGATTCGCAACTACACAACCACATTCAAACATTACAATGAATAAGATAACCATCGTACAAGGAGACATTACGAAAATTCAAGTCGACGCCATCGTGAATGCCGCAAACACATCGTTAATGGGAGGAGGCGGTGTCGATGGCGCAATCCATCGGGCTGGAGGGTCCGAAATTTTAGAGGAATGTCGAAAAATCGTCGCAAAACAAGGAGGATGCGACATTGGAGAGGCTGTCATCACCACCGCAGGCAGACTTCCTGCCAAATTTGTCATACACACCGTGGGTCCTGTATGGAATGGCGGTGCAAAAAATGAAAACGGGAAACTTAAAAGCTGTTATGTAAATGCCCTACAATTAGCTGTTAAAAACCATTGCAAAACAATTGCTTTCCCCAGCATCAGCACCGGGGTCTATCGGTTTCCAAAAGACAAAGCTGCCAAAATTGCGATTAAAACAATAAAGAATTTCCTGAAGGCCGAAGAAAGCATTGAAGAAGTCATCTTGGTAAGTTTTGATGATGAGAATTTCAATATCTTACAAAATGAATTGAAGTTCGTAATTTAGGTCAAAATCAAAAAACATGAAACACTTCCTCGTCCTCATCCTTGCACATTTCTTCCTTATATCTATTGCCCGGAGGAAACAGCTTCCAAGTAATCATCACCGTTAAGCTATAGGAAGGTATCGAAAGCCTTTAGACCACTTTAAAAATACCTTCTTCATAAAAGGCATAGCATATTGCGTTTGCCGGCAAGTTGTGGGTGTCAAGTCCGGTAAACATACTAAATGCAGGCAGTATGATTTCCCTTTCAGTAACGACATAGCAGGGAAATCTCATCCATTTACGGGTGGGCAATGGAAAGGCTACACCGGGGTGCGTATGTCCTGAAACTACAATTTTTGTGGAACAGCCAGTGTTTTGATGTGAAAACATAAAAGGCTCAATAACAATATCTTGAAAAACATCATGTATACCGATTGTTTGGAATTGCTTTAAAGGCATTCGGTCATGGTTGCCTTTTATCAAAACAACGTGCAGTTTGGGATATTTTGCCAAAAGCCCGGTGAGCGCCTGTACCTCCTTATTATTTCTAGAATGGATTAAATCACCCACGATAATCAGTTGTTCAGCTTTATAAGAATCTAAAAGTACTTCCAGACGAGCCAAATCCTTTGTAGCAACACTTGTCGGAATACCAATACCGTTCTTACGGAAATGAGCAGGCTTTCCCAAATGAAGATCAGACAGGACCAAAGCCTTTTCCCTTGGCCAATACAAAGCCCGCCGATTGGTCAAAATCAGTTCTTCATCGGCGACCCTGAGGATTTGTTCTATAATTTTCATTATTTGTTTTTACCAGCACTCAACTATTCCCTTCCACCTCGACAAATGTAAAAAATAATATATTAAACTATGCTGGCACACGACGGGGGGGCGTATACCAGCACAACTCCGCAGTGCATTATCTAATAAAATCGCCTCTATTGTCATGTTGCGGACACCTAAGCATCTAAAATAGCATAAAACAGACCCTTCCTTCGTCATAGCTTGTCCCGAGAAAACTCAGGACAAGCACCATTCACCACAGATTAAAGATGATTCTTAAAGCAAAAACGCCATAAATTTGTTAATGCTTTAAAACCACATATTGAGAACAAGATACCACCATACCACAGGCTATCGGATTATTGTCGACTGGATGCAGTTGCAAGGCAATACACCTTTCGGTTTTCAAGAGAAAACCTGGGAAAAATATGCTTCAGGTTTTAGCGGTATGGTGGTTGCACCTACCGGCTTTGGTAAAACGTTCTCCGTATTCTTGGCCGTAATCATAGACTTTATGAACCATCCCGACCATTACGGAAAAGGGCTAAAACTATTATGGATTACACCTTTGCGCTCCCTCGCAAAAGACTTGGCCCGCGCCATGCAACAGGCCATTGACGAAATCGGGCTGGATTGGATGGTAGAAGTGCGCAATGGCGATACTGATGTCAAAATCAAGCAAAGACAAAGCCGGCAGATGCCCGATGTGTTGCTTGTCACACCCGAAAGTCTTCACCTACTGCTTGCCCAAAAAGGACGAGAACGTTTCTTCAAATCCCTGCAATGCATCGCCGTGGACGAATGGCATGAATTGCTTGGCAACAAGCGTGGGGTGATGGTAGAACTGGCCGTGGCCTTTCTGCGAAGCCACTGTGCAAAGCTCCGCGTCTGGGGCATTACGGCAACCATCGGCAATCTCGATGAAGCCATGGACGTGCTCATTCCTGAGGCTTCAAAAAAAATTAAAGTCGTAGCGAAGGAGAAAAAGCAAATTGAAATCCTTTCCGTGTTTCCCGACGGAGTGGAAACATTACCCTGGGCAGGACATTTGGGAAGCAAGCTTGTAGACAAGGTTGTACCGATTATCCTGAACAGTGCCACCACTATCGTCTTTACCAACACCCGTAGCCAAAGTGAAATGTGGTATCAGCTATTGCTGGATGCCCATCCTGATTTTGCAGGGCAGATTGCCCTGCACCACAGTTCCATTGACGGACATATCCGTCAATGGATTGAGGATGCGTTGAGCGAAGGAAGGTTGAAAGCGGTAGTCTCCACTTCCTCTTTAGATTTGGGCGTGGATTTCAAACCGGTAGATACGGTCATTCAAATCGGCTCAAGCAAAGGCGTGGCGCGCTTTATGCAACGTGCCGGACGTAGCGGGCATTCGCCCTTTGAAGTGTCCAAAATCTATTTTGTGCCTACACATTCCCTAGAACTCATCGAAGTATCGGCACTTAAAGAAGCCGTTAAAACCCAGACGATCGAAACCCGTGACCCAGTGGTGCAGACCTTCGATGTGCTGGTACAGTTTCTCGTGACGTTAGCATTAGGTGGCGGTTTTCGCGCAAAAGAACTGTACGAGGTTGTTCGAGGAACACACGCTTTCAGCTATATGACCGAAGAAGAATGGCAGTGGTGCATCTTGTTTATCACTGTCGGCGGCACCATCGGAAAAAACTATGAAGAATTTCACAAGGTCGTGCAAAACGAAGACGGTTTGCTAATCGTGGAAAAGAGACGGATAGCGATGCTACACCGCATGAATATCGGTGTCATCGTAAGTGATGCCATGATACGTGTAAAATTCCTTTCCGGTGGCTATATCGGCATGATCGAGGAATATTTTATTTCCAAGCTAAAAGCAGGTGACAAATTTGTGCTCGCGGGACGTGTCTTGGAGTTTGTGCGGATCCATGAAATGACCGCCATGGTAAGGCTTTCATCAGGCAAAGCCTTCACACCAAGTTGGTTGGGCGGAAGGTTGCCTTTGAGCTCCAACCTCAGCCACTTTTTAAGGCAGAAACTTGCGTTGTCCACCCACCCCGGTGCAAAAGAACGGGAGTTACGTTTTCTACACCCATTAATCGTGAAACAGAACGAACACTCACACATTCCCGCAGAAGATGAATTTTTGGTGGAATTGATACAGACACATGAAGGCTATCACCTGTTTATGTATCCGTTTGAAGGCAGGTTGGTACATGAGGTGATGGCCGCACTGATCGCTTATCGCATTAGCAAACTTTATCCCATCAGCTTTTCCATGGCAATGAACGATTATGGTTTCGAGCTCTTCTCTGATTCAGAAATCAAGTTGAGCGAAACACAGTTACGACAGATATTGAGCAATGAAAACCTCATGACGGATGTCGCGAGCAGCATCAACGCGACCGAAATGGCCATGCGTAAATTCAGGGATATTGCCGTTATTTCCGGTATGGTCATCCAGACGTTGCCCGGCGCGCAACGAAGTAACAAGTCACTGCAATCTTCCTCAGGCATTATTTTCAAGGTGCTGGAAGAGCATGATCCGCACAATCTCTTGTTGCGACAAGCCTATGCAGAAGCGTTCAATCAACAACTGGAGGAACAGCGATTGGTTGCTGCTTTCCAGCGGATCGGCAATAGCCGGATTGTTTTTAAAGCAGCTACCGCATTTACCCCCTTGAGTTTTCCGATCAAAGTGGACAGCCTGCGCCAATCTCTGTCGAGCGAGGATTTAGCAAAACGGATCGCGCGACTACAATCCTATCCTTCAAAAGGGGGCAAAAAGAAGTAAGGTTGGATATAATACGCAGTTTTTAAGTTTATAAATTACCCCGGATCCCTATCGCGTATTTGATGCCACCTAAAATATGTTTTTGGAAGTTCTCGGTATCGTAAGATTCATCCGTATGTCCCAATCCAGTGTAAAATGCCCGGCCACCATCGTATTCCTGAAACCAGGCAATGGGATGAAATTTTCCCATCTTACCCCCTTTATAGGACGTTTCGTCCAAAGTCATTAAGATATGCAAGCCTTCCTTTACATCCTTGAAGTCATACCACTCGTCTTTGTGAAACCACAATTTGGGCAAATGTGCTGTAGAAGGATGTCCGTGATTGACAACATCCAGTTTGGCTTCTTGAACATGCGGATGGCTGGCAAAATAGCCTCCAACCAAATCTCCGTACCATGGCCAGTTGTATTCGGTGTCAGATGCAGCATGGATGCCTACATAGCCCTTGCCCGAGCGGATATAGTGTTCAAAAGCGTTCTTTTGTTCGTCATCCAAAATATCACCCGTAGTATTCAGGAAAATAACCGCCGCAAACTGCTTCAAGCTGTCTGCTGTGAAATAGCCGGAATCTTCCGAATGTACGGACAAGATGCCTGCATTATACAATATATTTTTCACCGACTCCACACCTTTCGGTATGCTTTGGTGCCTAAATCCCGTCGTTTTAGTAAAGATCAGCACCTTATCCTGTGCCGATGCCAAGGCTGTCCATAACAGACAAAAAAGCAACACTAGGTTTCTCATGATGTTGACAGATTGGTGTAGAAGTCTAAACTTTCAAAAATCAAATCTTGTTCTACATAAATATTATAATCACATGCACCAATTTCACGAAGAAGTGCAAACCCAAGCTTATTCGATTCGTTTTTCTTGTCGTTCTGCATCAGTTTGATCAGATCCGGATAGATCTGCGGATCTAAATGATACGCGTCAAACCGATCCGTAAAAATCTTCACCACTTCATGTAGGTCGTCCGACGACAACCGATTGACCTTATGGGCCAGATAAGCTTCGCAAATCATGCCGATGGCAATTGCTTCACCATGTAGCAAGGGATCTGTATCGTGCAACAAGGAATATCCCTCGATAGCATGGCCAATAGTATGGCCAAAATTCAATATCTTGCGCAAGCCTTTTTCTGTTGGGTCCTGCGTGACAACTTCATTCTTGATGGCAACCGAGCGGAACACAATATCATCCAAATTCGTTTTCCCAAGATCAACAGACTTGATAGCCTCAAACAAAGCTTTGTCAAAAATCAACCCGTGCTTGATGACTTCGGCAAAACCCGAACGCATTTGACGGCCATCCAATGTCTTCAAAAATTCGGAACTAATGAATACAGCTTTCGGTTGGGTAAATGTTCCGATGATGTTTTTGACATTGTCCAAATCGATCCCCGTTTTACCCCCAACAGATGCATCCACCTGCGAAAGCAATGTTGTGGGGATTTGGATGAAATCGATGCCCCTTTTGAAAGTAGAAGCCGCAAATCCCCCCATATCAGTCACGACTCCCCCACCTAAGTTAATCATCAGCGCCTTGCGATCGGCCCCAAAATCCAACATCGTTTTCCAAACACCAATACAAAAGTCGATGTTCTTATTCTCTTCACCCGGATCGACCTCGATAATGTCATAATTTGTCAAATCGGGCAGTAAGGCCTGCAATACGGGCAAACAATGGTCATTTGTGTTCCGATCGACCAAAATCAAAACCTGCGAATATCCTCCATTGGTTATAAACGGTTGTAAAGAGGTTAAATCCTTTTCAAAATATACGTGATAGCCAACGCTTTGTATGCTTTTATTCATGCTGTTGTATGTGCTTATTAAACTACCTTAACCTTTTGTCCGTCAAATTCCACGAGATCCCCTACCTTTACTTTTAGCCGTTTTCTGTAGTCCACCTGACCGTTATATTTCACCAGTCCTTCTTCCACCACGTATTGGGCAATGGCTCCGTTCTCCACCCAATTCATCACTTTCAGTAATTGAATCAGCTGTATAAAATCTCCTTTTAAAGTAAACGTCTGCATAAAACGAACATCTTGTAGCAAGCCGTAAAGATAAGGCTATTCAAAATAATTAATTACTTTTGTTTATTAATTTTTTTAACAACATATGATGCCTCAAAATAGCGAAATAAAGCTGGATTTTGATAATACGGAGATCGCTTTTCGTAATAAAAGTGACAAGGATTTGGAAAAAGCATATTGGTTATTCAAAATGGTATCCAGCAATTCCTTAATCAAAATTGGCACACCTTTAACCAATTTTGCCCTGAACATTGGCTTACCTATTGATGGCATTATCCGCAATACTATTTACAAACAATTCTGTGGAGGGGAATCCATCGAGGGCTGTGCACATGCTATTGCCGAATTGGGAGCCGGAAACGTAACAACCATCTTGGATTATTCGGTGGAAGGCGAAGAAACCGAAGCCAACTTTGACCAAACCTGTACCGAAATTCTACGGACGGTAGAATATGCAAAAAGCAATCCCTTGATTTCATTCTGTGTTTTTAAACCGACAGGGCTGGGACGGTTTGATCTTTTTGCCAAGTTGGATGCTAAGAAAACACTAACAGAAGCCGAAAAGCAGGAATTTGACCGTGTGTATACGCGTGTGGAAAGCATTTGCAAAGCCTGCTACGATGCCGGAATCAAAGTGCTGATCGACGCCGAACATTCCTGGATACAGGATACCTTGGACGACCTGGCCCGCGAGATGATGGAAAAATACAACAAAGAACGCGTGATCGTGTACAATACCTATCAACTATACCGCCATGATAAACTGGCTTCCTTAAAAGCAGATTTTGCCTATGCGCAGACCCAAAATTTCTATTTAGGTGCCAAACTCGTAAGAGGCGCATATATGGAGATCGAGCGTGAACGTGCGGCGGAAAAAGGCTATCGGTCACCCATCCAACCTACCAAGCAGGCTTCAGATATAGATTATAATGAAGCTGTCAAATTCTGCTTGGACCACATCAACCGTATCGGAATGATGGCCGGCACCCACAACGAGGAAAGCTGTACACTATTGGCCAATGAGATGATCGTTCGTGGTATTTCACCTAAAAACGATCATATCTTCTTTGCGCAACTCCTTGGCATGTCCGACAATCTCTCGTTTAACCTGGGAGCTGCCGGTTTCAATGTAGCGAAATATATGCCCTACGGTCCGGTGAAATCGGTGATGCCCTACTTGTTCCGAAGAGCACAGGAAAACACCTCTGTAGGCGGGCAAACAGGTCGTGAATTATCGCTCATTATCAGAGAGAAAGCACGAAGGAGATTAAGTAATAGATAAGAATTGCCTTGAAGGAAATCCGAAAAATCCCGGGGGATTTGCCCGGGATTTTCTATTTTTGCAGCATGACAATAGAAGCGCAGGAAAAATTTAATATCCTTCAACAGAAATCAGCACCTTTTACCACTTTGTTGTATGATGTCGATGGCACATTGGCCGATAACATGTGGGCTCACAAAGCCGCTTATGTAGCCACTGCCGCAACCTATGGCATCGAATTGGATGACCATATCGTGGAAGAGCTTGCCGGTTGGCCCACAGTGGATGTGGCTCGCGAAATTGCCAAACGTTACGGTAAAGAATTTGATATTATGGAATTTGCCAAACGGAAATCCACTATTTTCATTGAGCGTTTTATATACGATACAAAACCCGTGGATTACGTGCACCAGCATCTGTTGGCCAATCTGGGCAAAAAGAAGATAGGCATCGTTTCAGGAGGCTCCCGCTCTACGCTGACCATTACGCTCGACGTCATCGGGCTGACGGAAAAATTCCAAACATTGGTTTGTGCCGGAGATACAGCAGAAGGTAAACCTTCTCCCCAGCCCTTTCTTTTGGCGGCGCAGCACTTGAATGCGGAACCACACGAATGCCTCGTTTTTGAAGACGGCGATCCCGGCGTCCGTGGTGCCATTGCTGCCGGCATGGACTGGGTCAGGGTCGACCAGATCTAAAAACTGGTAATAATCTTTATGCCTCCGTTGGTATAGTTCATATCGGCACGTTTAAACTGGCCGATGGGGAACTTAACATAGGGTTCGATCGAAAGATTAAGATTCTTGGATAAACTGGTCTTGCGTCCTAAAGAAAGATTAACAAAACCGCCAAATCCATTGGAACTCACATTTTCCTGAGCGCTTTTGGCTGTTTTCTCCACAACTGTTTGGCTTTGGTTTGTCGGTTTGTCAGAATCCGAATCGCTTGAGTATGTCAGAGGATCGGTATATTCCTTGTAATGATTGTACCGTTCCTGCGAGAGCACAGCCGCATAGGAAACTCCAGCTGTTGTATAAAATTGTGTGTTAATATTATACTTTAGCTCTATCGGGATATCCAAGGTTTGTACCTTCCCGGACACAGCGTTCAGATTGGGCAATAGCACCTTATTGGTTTGATAAGGAATATTTTTCGATATCATACTTACGTCTCCCCTTTCCACAGGCGCATCAAAGTAATCCTCTTTGCGTTCATCAGGCAAATTAGCGGCTAGTATGCCTACTTCATACTGATTAAACGAAGCTCCAGTACGCAAGGTCAGCTTGTTGTTAAGTTGATATCCCAATACCAGCCCACCTCCCATATCAAACTTTTCACCTGTCACCCCCGGGCTCAGAAAAGCTCCAATCTCAAATCGATCGGTTATTTTTGCTTTTCTAGGCAACAATACCTGTTGGGAGGTTGAGAGACGCATATTGTTCGTTTGCATGGCTTGTGCCATAACCATATGATCTCCAAGGTCCACGGGTGAATGCAATGGTCTATCCAAAACAGCACCTATGGATGTGGAATGTACTTTTTGAAAGGCCATAGGTACCAGGTCGATTTTTGCAACATTGTGCGTAGCGGGCAAAGAAGATAGTGCCACAATGGATACGTCTTCCTGTTCGAAAATGGAAGGTTTGGATATATTGCTTGCAAATGGAAGACCAGAATGTGGTTGCTCATCCGCTAAAGTGGATGACGGTAAGGAAGGGTTTTCAGATACATTTTGTTCTTCCGTTTTCGGTGTCGAGGATAAGCCGGACGAATGTGTTGCCTGTGATTCCATGGTAATTTTGTGCGGAGACTTGCCCAATTCATTTTCCGCAGGGATTGTATCCCAATATAGCACACCAAATGTAGCTAGTAGAGCTACTGCTGCCGCGGCTCCCCAATACATTGGATGCAGCTTTTTTGGTGTCGGTTTCAGCACATATTTGGAACGAAAGTCTTCCCAGGCTCCTTCCCGGTAAGGAACATTTTCCATAGACTTCAATCCCTGTTTCAGGACATCAATTAGTTCTTTTTTGTTCTTCTCTTCCATTCTATCCTCAAATTAAGAATGTATGTTCTTTGATATGCTAAATTCCTCGTGATACAGCTTGCGCAACCGTTGCTTGGCTCTGGTCAAATACGTGCGTGATGTACTTTCCGGAATATTTAACATCTGTCCAATCTCCTCGTGCGAATAACCTTCGATTTCAAATAAATTAAAAATAGAGCGCTGTACATTGGGGATCCTGTCCAGCAATTTTAGAATATCCTGTACGCCCAAATTATCAGAAATCATGACAGCATGTATTTTAAGATCTTCGTCCGTAGTATCCTCCAACATCCCCGTTGGCTTCTTTGAGCGTATGGTATCAATGGAGGTGTTGACCGCTATACGGGCCAACCATGATTTGAACGTCTTTTCCAACACTGCATCTTCCGTATGCATTTCAAAAGAACTTATTTTTCTAAATACTTTCACAAAGCTTTCATTGACAATCTCTTCAGCTTCCACCTCAACCGATACGTATCGCAAGACAACCGCCATGGCATAACCGTAATATGTACGGTATATATATGATTTTCCGCGTTCAGTTTTATCCAAAATACAAGCAGCCAATGCCTCACGTAATGAGAATGGTCTCTCCTTTTTTAAATATTTTCGGATCACTTTCACCAAAATCGCTCGTTCTGATACACCAATTTAACGAAATAATCTTTTATTACCAGAACAGCGACCTATTTTTTTCGCATATCATTGTTTTTAGCAGTAAGAACGTATTGTATTTACAAAACGCTACAGACTTTCATTAAAATAATAGTGTCCGTCTGTAGTTTCATCGTCCTGTTCCGTCTTCATGAAACAACTCTACTATTCCAGTTCGTGGAGACACAAACTTGGGGCGATAAAGCTCATAGCACACGAGGACGCCGCCATACGAGCCATAACCTCTTCTAAAACCGATCGCTGACATTAAAAAATATGATTCGTGTCACAGGTGTTGCATGAGTCTACAATTCTTGCTAAATTGTATCACATCAAAAACAAAGTAGCCATGAGAAAGATATTATTTCCTACCGATTTTTCCGAAGCAGCCAACAACGCTTTCCTATACGCGCTTCATGTAGCCAAAGAAATGCAGGCTGATTTGTTTGTTTTGAACGCTTATATGCAACCCGTTTTATCGTCTACGCACGCCGGGCAACCCGAATTGATTCCTGAAGTATACGAAAACTACGAGTTGCATCGGTTTGAAGGTTTTAAGAAGCATACAGCCGAATTGCGCGCATTAGCCACGCAAAACGGCATAACAGATGTGAACATGACCTTTTTGTTCGAAGAGGGAACAGTTGTGTCCAATGTAAAGAAAATCATTGACAACGAAGGCATTAAGCTGGTCATCATGGGAACAAACCGTGCCGAGGGTATTATTGATAAACTTTTTGGCTCCAACACCGTGAGCGTCATCAAAGAAGTAAAAGTCCCCGTGCTATCCGTTCCCAAAGAGGCCAAATATGGAGGCATAAAAGAGATTGTATTTACCACGCTATTTCGCGACAAGGATGAACGGGCATTAGACGAGATCATGGAAATTGCCGTCAAATTTGGTGTAAAGGTCAAATGTGTCCACGTGGTAAAAGACAACAGCCCCGAGGTGATTGGCACAGCAGAAAAATGGAGAAAGAACTATAGCGAAGAACTTTTGGAGTTTGTATTTTTGGATATGGAAGAAACCGTGGAAAAGACACTGAACAAATTTATCATGGAGCATAGAGTAGACTTGCTATGTGTCGTGAAAAGAAATCGCAACTTTTTGGAGTCTCTGTTCACCTCAAGTATTAGTAGTCGCTTGAGAATACACAGCAATACTGCCACATTGGTGTTTCATGAGGAAAAAACAAACTAAATGGACATGCAAGGGCTTCTGAAGCTGATAGCAGACGCAAAACTGTGGAATGAAAAGGCCACAAAATATACGTTATTGGTTGATGAAAGCAATCACACGCATGGGGCTTTGTTTTTCATAGAGGTCAAAAACAGGAGCTATAAAATCCTGATCCCTCCCCCTCATCACGAGCAATTGTTTGCACAAGGAGATCCGACAGTGCGACAGGTCGTGCAACATAAAGAGGCGATGCTCCTAAAATAATTTTGCTTTATCCGTTAATTTGGATGGGGTCTGTGAGAGACTGTCCAAATTTAAGTTTTTGTTTCACTTTGACGCCACTCAGCGTGTGGCAAAAAAGCTAATATCCTCCTGAGCGAAGTCGAAGGACGACATATTTCGCCTCCGACCAACGTTACAAGATGTGCGCTTAATATGATGGCGCTGTGTCATCCTAAGCGGAGTCGAAGGATAGATACAAAGATTTCTCATTCCTTTTTATGCTCTCAATCAATTGCTTGACGGTGATAACGTTGTGCAATAATGGTGACGAATAAAATCTGGAAGGCATGAAAGAGCATGAGGGGCAGAAAGTATAGCCCACCGCTGGCCATGTCGACGAAAAGAAATTTTCCAAACACCGATCCGTGTGTCAACGATTTTTTGGATCCACAGAACAGAGCCGTAATGCGATCTTCCCGATTGAATTTGAATATATAACTGGATATAAGATAGATCAACCCATATACCAAAACAAAAAGTACAATTACACATACAAAAACCCACAACAAGTACCCCTTCGCCAGGTTATCAAAAACGCCGCTTTCAAAAGAAGCGGCAAAGCTTCCATAAACAATCAATAGGATAACTGTCCGGTCAAATTGGGTAAGCCTTTTGTTATGTTTTAAAGCCCAATTACCCAGATAAGGCTGTAACAACAGACCCAAAACGACTGGAACGATGATTTCCTTAACCAGTCCCCAATACACATCGCCCAATACATCGACTTCACCAACTTCCAAAAACAGTTGCATCCACAAAGGGGTAATGACCACGCCCAATAGGCCGGATATGCTGGCGTTGAAAATGGCAGCCGGTATATTTCCCTTTGCAATGGATACCATTACCACCGAGGAAGAAACCGTTGAAGGCAAGGCTGCCAAAAAGAAGAAAGATAGCCAAAAATCATACTGTGCCACACTAGAGACAAGCGGGTAAAAGGTCAACACCAACAAGGGAAACAACAGGAAAGTAAACAGTTGCACGGCGATATGTAAACGCCAATTACCCATTCCCTCTTTGATTTGCCTGAAACTAAGCTTCAACCCATAAAAAAAGAAAATCAGCGAAACCCCGACTGTCGTCATCCAGTCCAGCATGTCTCCCTGATTCCAACGGTACAGATGAGGGAAAAAATAGGCTATTAGAATCGCGATCAGCAATGCTATAATAAAGCCGTCGAACTTGAGACTTATGTTGGATATCATGCCTCGAAGATAAGGTTTTATGCAAGAACAAAGTAGGGTTAGCATCCTGATTAAAAAATTTTAAGCGCAAATGTATATTTTTTCTTTTTTTATCAAAATTTAGCGCCTAAAAATGAAGAGTATATAATATATTTGTACCATCATGAGTACACCATCATATTTATCAGACAGGATTAACAATTTATCCGAATCAGCGACTTTAAAAATGACAAAATTAGGTCGCGAACTAGCCGCTAAAGGTATCAATGTGATTAGTTTAAGCGTGGGCGAGCCCGATTTCAACACGCCGGACAATGTCAAAGAAGCGGCCAAGAAAGCATTAGACGAAAATTACACCCGTTACTCCCCTGTACCGGGGTATCCGGAGTTGCGTCAAGCTATTGTCGATAAATTAAAGCGGGAAAACGGGTTGGATTACGAACCTTCCCAAATCGTTGTTTCTACAGGAGCAAAACAGTCGCTATCCAACGTGATTTTGACACTGATCAATCCCGGCGACGAAGTGATTATCCCTACCCCTTATTGGGTTTCCTATTCAGAAATGGTGATTCTTGCCGAAGGTAAATCGGTGTTCATCGATACAGATATCGATTCAGATTTTAAAATCACACCCCAACAATTGGAGGCAGCCATTACCCCGAAAACAAAGCTGTTCATGTTTTCTTCTCCCTGCAATCCGACCGGTTCGGTATACAGCAAAGCAGAATTAGAGGCATTGGCTAAAGTATTCGAGAAATATCCGAACATCTTTATCCTTTCGGACGAGATTTACGAACATATCAATTTCGTGGATAAACACGAATCCATCGCACAATTTGACAGCATCAAGGACAGAGTCATCATTGTCAACGGATTCTCAAAAGCTTTTGCAATGACCGGATGGCGATTAGGCTATATTGCCGCAAACAAAGAAATCGCTGCCGCAAACGATAAGTTACAGGGACAAACCACATCAGGTACTTGTTCCATAGCGCAACGTGCAGGTATTACGGCCTATAACGATGGATTAGAGAGCGTTCAAAAGATGAAAGAAGCATTCTTGCGTCGTCGTCAATTGGTGTATGATCTGTTGAACGCTATTCCGGGAGTGAAAACCAATCTTCCGGAAGGGGCTTTTTATTTCTTCCCGGAAATCAGTTCGTTTTTTGGCAAAAAGGATCCGCATGGAAATGTCATTAAGGATTCAGCTGATTTGGCCTTGTATCTCTTGAATGAAGGCCATATAGCGACTGTTGGAGGTGACTCTTTCGGAAACAACAATTATATCCGTCTTTCTTATGCGGCTTCCGACGAAAATCTAAAAGAAGCGTTGAGAAGGATGAAGGAGGCGTTAGGCAAGTTGTCGTAAAAAACAGATCCTCTCGTCCAAACAGACAATGGACGAGAGGCGAGCCCAAATACTTTGCTTATATCACGCTTTCACTTTTCCCAACATATTTTCAACCGCTTAAGCCATAAGCAAGTTATCGAGATTCTTCAATCCTAAAAGACTTGGGGGAAACTTCAAACTTCGCTTTGAACAAACGGGAGAAATAATAAGGAGAGTCAAAACCCGTGTGATAACCTACTTCTTTTATGGACATCTTGGTATTGGCCAACAGTTCTTTTGCTTTATATAAACGCAGATCAAGATGATATTGATTAGGTGATTTTCCGGTAATTTTTTTAAACGTTTTTCTAAATTTGGAATAGCTAATAGGGAATTGCTGAGCTAGTTCTTCCATATTCACTTCCTCGCTGAGCTTCTGTTGCAACAAAAAAACAACGTGGGAAACCCACAACGCTTCAGCATCATGTTCAACATCTTTCAATAACTTCACCCTATTCAGCAAACCTAATAATTGCATGGTAATGCCAGCTATTAGTTGCGGATACCCAATTTCTGAGTGAGAGACAAGCCTCAAAAGTTCTGTAAAGGCTTCCAACAATTCCTTGCTAACGCCAGTCTTGAGTATCGGACATTTAGGATCAAAGAAAGTAAGCATCATTTGCCTCGGATAAAAACCATTGAAACCTACCCAATACTCTTCCCATCCGACTGTGGGATCTGGACGATAGCGATGCCACATTCCGGGAAAAAGGATAAAACATGTACCTGCTTCTACTTCACATGCAGCTACGTCATCCGACTCAAATAAACCGTTTCCACTGACAATAAAAACAATATAATATCCGTTTAAAATCCTTCCTTTATTCCAGGAAAAGCGATGGTCATTCGGATGGTCTTCCATGTCTGGATAATGCATGTTTTTAGTCGTTTTACTATAACCGACAGTTGTGATGTAAAATCCCCAATCCTCTTCTATTTTACTAACATTTAAATACTTATGATAGTTTTCCATAATTCAAATATCACTTGAGAAAATCAAATCTAAATAAAAAAAATGCCAAAAAGTATAAATAATAAATCAATTTGATAATTTTTTCAACTCTTCTATCAACTACTTTTGTTACGCTATCAATTGTAAAAGGAAACACTATAGATCCAAAAACAAACACTTTATGAACACCTATTTAAACAAATCACAAGTAGACTTTTATAAGGAAAACGGATATCTTATCATCGACGACTTTTTATCTCCGGAGGAATTAGAGAATTGGAGAGCAACTGTAAATAGTGCTGTATTAGAAAGAAATGGACTAAAAATGCCAGGCAAGACTGTGCGAATTGGTGAAGATGATGGCATCAACGAAGATGCCGCTTATTTTAATAATGTGTTCGATCAGCTACTGAATCTTTGGCAGACCAGCAAGAATGTCAAACAAATCATGCTAGACGAACGCATTGGAGAAATGGCCGCTACTTTGGCAGGAGTCGATGGTATACGTATTTGGCATGATCAAGCATTGATCAAACGTCCGTGGGCCAACCCCACCTCTTGGCATCTTGATACCCCTTTTTGGTCATTTTCAGACCGGCGTGCGCTTTCCATATGGGTCGCACTCGATGATGTGACGTTAGAAAATGGTTGTTTATTCTTTATACCTGGTTCGCATAAAAAGACCACATTCGAAAATAAAGGAATCGGCAAGAATATGGGCGCAATATTTGATGTTTATCCCGAGTTCAAAAACACTAAGGCACAGCCTGCTGTCATCAAAGCGGGAAGTTGCACGTTCCACAACGGCTTGACCATACACGGTGCACATGCCAATATGACCCCCGGTTTTCGTCGTGCCATGACATGCGTATATATGCCTGATGGGAATACATATAACGGAATTCCTAATATTCTTCCAGATAATTATGTCAAAACATTGGAGATTGGCGATTTGCTAAACAACGACGAACAAAATCCCTTAATATATAATAAAAAAACGCTCTATTAAGATCATAATCGGGCCATCGCGACTATAACCATTTCACAAACCAATAAACAAGCATATGAGAAGAGAAAAAAAACACTTAATTCGAAGCGTATAACTTTTATACGCATTTTTTGAAATCACCAGTGTTTTATTAACCAAGGTAAAAATTATAATAACCAATATCTATGAAAAAAATCATCATGTTGCATTATTTTAAATGTATCGCTTTGACATTCCTGATTTTTTTACAAAAAGGAGTTATTCAGGCACAGGATTTACACGTTACCGGAAATATAAGGGACGACGAAGGTTTGGTGTTGCCCGGCGTTACAGTACAAATTAAAGACAAAACATCAAAGGGCACGCAAAGTGACCAAAACGGGAATTATATTCTAGATGGCATTGCCACGGGCAACATCCTTTTGTTCTCAAGAGTGGGTTACCTATCGCAGGAGATCCCCGTGCAAAATCGAACCGAAATCAATGTCGTCATGCAAGTTGATTCCACCTCCTTAGAAGAAGTTGTAATCGTGGGATTCGGCACGCAGAAAAAGAAAGAAGTAGTCGGTTCCGTCACATCTGTCAGACCCGAGGATTTAAAAATCCCCGCCAGCAACCTGACAGCTGCCTTTGCAGGAAACGTTGCGGGGATGATTGCGTATCAACGGAGTGGGGAACCCGGAGCCGATAATGCTGATTTCTTTGTAAGGGGAATCACCACTTTTGGAGCGAACACAAGGCCACTCATTCTTATTGACAATATTGAACTGACTACTACAGATTTGGCACGACTTCAACCAGACGATATAGAAAGCTTTTCGATTATGAAAGATGCAACGGCAACAGCACTATACGGTGCACGCGGTGCAAACGGCGTTATATTAGTTGCCACAAAACGCGGAAAGGAAGGTCCCGCGCGGATATTCTTCCGACAAGAATTTTCCATGTCGCAACCAACTAAGACGATAGAACTCGCTGATCCTATAACTTATATGCGCATGCATAATGAGGCCGTGCTTACTCGAGATCGTCTGGGCGAACCACCATATTCACAAGATAAGATCGAGAACACGCTAAAACCAGGATCTAGCCCCTACATCTACCCAGCCAATGACTGGCACAGCATGCTCTTTAACAAATATGCAACTACGCAACGTTCTACATTGAATGTATCCGGAGGTGGAAAAGTAGCAAGATATTATGTTTCAGCCGCATATGCAGATGACAACGGTATTCTGAAAGTAGATAAACGGAACAGCTTCAACAATAATATAGATTTCAAAAACTATAATCTGCGGGCCAACGTAGACATCAATATCACCGAACGTTCTCGCTTATCAGTATTGCTTACCGGAAACTTCGATGACTACAACGGTCCGATCCATTCTGGACAAGATATGTACAATATGGTGATGCATTCAAATCCTGTTATGTTTCCAGCATACTATCCTAAAGATGATGATTTCTTCTACACGAAGCATATTATGTTTGGCAATTACGAAGGTAACTATCGCAATCCATATGCAGAAATGGTCAGGGGATATCGAGACCGAACTCGTTCACAGATGTTATCCGTTTTAGAGTTCGACCAAAATCTAGACTTTATAACAAAAGGGCTTCGGTTTATGTCTATTTTCAATATATCCAGGTTATCTGAATACAGCGTTAGTCGGTCTTACAATCCCTATTGGTATCAACTTCGAAGCGGTTACGATAACTTTACTGGAGAATACCACCTACAACGCATAAACGAAAACGGAACAGAGTATCTCGATTATACCGAGAGCCCGAAAATTGTAGAAGCTACGACGTATTCAGAATCACGGTTAAATTACAACAGGTCATTCGGCAAACACGGTGTCAGTGGATTAGTCGTTTTTACGACGAGAGAGTGGATAGCCGCTAATCAGGGTAATTTGCAGCTATCCCTTCCATCTCGAAATGTTGGCTTAGCAGGGCGAGCAACTTATTCATATGCAGACCGGTATTTTCTTGAATATAATTTCGGATACAATGGATCCGAGCGCTTCGCTGCCAATAACCGTTGGGGATTTTTTCCATCTGCCGGAGCTGCTTGGCTTATTTCAAATGAACCGTTTTGGGAAAAATATAGCGCTACAATAAACAATCTAAAATTACGGTACACATACGGGCTCGTCGGAAATGATCAGATCGGAAGTCGTGATGACCGCTTCTTTTATCTATCTCAGATCAATATGAGCGATGGAGACCGTGGCGCTTACTTTGGCGAAAATATGAATATAGGAGCTCCAGGCATTCGCATCAATCGATACGCCAACGAGGCCATTACATGGGAAACCTCAACAAAGCAAAACGTTGCTATAGAAATAGGGTTGTTTGGAAAAGCGAATATCATCGCGGAATACTTCAACGAACATCGTCGAAATATTTTAATGACAAGAGCTGCGATTCCTACGACAATGGGCCTGCAAGCATCGGTACGAGCTAACATAGGTGAAGCTTCCGCAAAGGGATTTGAGATACAATCAGATTTTCAACATTCTTTCAATAAACATACCTGGATTTCAGGAAGAGCAAATTTCACCTATTCTACCAGCAAGTATGAAGTATTTGAACAACCTCAATATAAAGAGCACTGGCGTTCAAGAGTTGGTTATTCTCTAACACAAGAATGGGGATACCTTGCCGAACGCTTGTTTATGGACGACGCAGAAGCTCAAAATTCGCCACCACAAATGTTTGGCAGCGCCTATGGTGGTGGAGACATCAAATACACGGACGTTAACGGAGACGGTCAGATCACGCCCGCGGACATGGTTCCTATTGGAAACCCCACCTCTCCAGAATTCATATACGGATTCGGAACCTCCTTTGGCTACAAGGGCATAGATTTCTCTTTAATGTTTCAGGGACTAGCAAATGAGTCTTTTTGGATCGATCCGGTGGCAACCTCTCCTTTTTACAATCAAACGCAGGTGATGAAGATATACGCGGATAGTCATTGGTCAGAAGATAATCAAAACATGTACGCACTTTGGCCTAGACTTAGTACCGACCTGAATGCTAATAATAATCAAAGGAGCACATGGTTTATGCGCGATGGTTCCTTTCTTCGATTAAAACAAGCAGAGCTCGGATACTCAATACCTGGCAAATGGAAAGACAGGTTTAAATTAAGCCAATTCCGAGCCTATCTTTCTGGAGCTAATTTATTGGTATTTAGCAAATTTAAGCAATGGGACGTCGAAATGGGAGGCAATGGTTTGGGATATCCACTCCAAAAAGTATTCAACTTCGGCATTAATCTTACTTTTAATTAACCATCAAAATTGGAGTATGAAGATTTTATCAAAAAACATATGGTATAAAGTCGTACTAATAGCGGCCTTATCCACTTCTTCCGTGTCGTGCGACAAATACTTGGACATCGTTCCTGATGACGGCATGGCAACTTTAGAAACCGCATTTAGCCTACGGTCTACTGCTATCCGATATCTATATACTTGCTATGGTTTCTTGACGTCCGAGGGAAATCTCGACGGCGACCATGGGTATGCTACCGGAGATGAGATTTGGACAATCCTAAATCGACGCGGACAAAGTCTAAATTATTGGAATGGTGGCCTGTTTAACATTGCTAGGGGCCTCCAAAATGCCTCGTCTCCATATGGAGATGATTGGGCTGGCATATATGAAGGCATTCGGTCCTGTAACATCTTGATAGAAAATGTTGGAAAGGTGCCTGATTTGCCGGAATGGGAAAAATTGCAATGGGAGGCTGAGGCAAAATTTTTAAAGGCATATTTCCATTTTCATCTCATGCGAAAATGGGGTCCTGTGCCAATTATAAAAGAAAACCTACCGATCAACGCCAGTATCGAGGAAGTAAGAGTTTACCGCGATCCTATAGAAGACTGTTTTGCTTATGTCATTCAGTTATTGGACGAAGCAATACCCAATTTACCGTTGAAGGTACAGAGCCGAGACGAGTTGGGTCGAATAACGAAGCCGATAGCAATGGGAATGAAAGCTAAAATTCTCGTGTACTGGGCAAGCCCATTATTCAACAACAACATCGATCAAGCCGGATTAGTGGACTCCCGTGGCGTAAAGCTTTTCAAGACAGACAAATCCCCAGAAGAGATAAAAGTAAGGTGGGAGGAAGCTATGCTTGCTTGTGAAGAAGCTATTGACGTTTGCAAAGAAGCAGATTTTCAATTGTTCTACCATCAAAGTAGAGTAAGTCTTAACGATACCATTCGTAAGGAACTTGATTTGAGAAATGTCATCACTGAAAAATGGAACAGCGAAGTCGTTTGGGCCAACACCCATACAAGTACAGCGGCAAATCGAAACCTACAAGTGCTTGCGTCCCCGAACCTTCAGTTTGACCAATACCCTGATATCACCTATCTTTTTAGCCAAATCCAGCCACCTTTAAAAATAGCAGAGATGTTCTATACAAACCATGGCATTCCACTGGAAAATGATGTAACATGGAAAGATAGAGACCCTTACAGTCTTAGGGAGGGTGGTGATACCGAAAGATGGTATATTCGGAAAAACTATACTACCGCCGAGCTGAACTTTAACCGAGAGCCACGATTTTATGCGTGGATGGGTTTCGACGGCGGATTATGGTATGGACAAAAGCCCGAAGTAAACGATCCGTTACCTGGTGATCTATTTTGGATAGCTAGCCGAGCAGGAGGCCTACAGCAGAAAAAAGGGGATGATTGGGGGCCCGTTACCGGATATTATTTGAAAAAAGTGATACACTATCAAAACAGGCAAACATCTGCTCAGGGGTATACATCAGTAGCCTATCCCTGGCCTATGCTAAGACTGGCAGACCTTTATTTGCTTTATGCAGAGGCGATCAATGAAGCCGAAGGTCCCAACGGAACAAAAAGCAACGAATTGTTTTCAGTTCTAGACGCCGTCCGAAGCCGTGCGGGGCTTCCCGGAGTAAAAGAGGCTTGGGACACTTATAGCGATACGCCAGGAAAGTACAACTCACAACAAGGGCTAAGGGACATCATACAGCGAGAGCGATTGATTGAACTTTCCTTTGAAGGGCAACGTTTTTGGGATTTAAGACGCTGGAAAATAGCACCCAGAGAGTATGAGAAAGACATTTACGGATTTAAGGTAACTGCTAGTGCACCGGCAGATTATTATCAAAAGGTATTATTGTCAAAGCAGATTTTTTCACTTAAGGACTATTTCTGGCCGATAGCTATACCCGCGATCGAACAAAACCCAAATTTGGTCCAAAATATTGGATGGTAAACATTGTTTAATATAAGACGAACACCATGAAAAAAATAATATATTGTTACTTGGCACTCATTGGGTTCTTCTATGCGTGCAAGGAAGAAGGACGAATTGATATAATTGATCAGTCTGCACCTGCGCCACAGACGGTGGAACTTGTGGATATCTCCAGCATACCCGGAGGAGCTGTTATTCGTTATAGGTTGCCTCACGACGAAAATTTGTTAGGTGTAAAAGCGGTATATACCAGAAACGGCCAGCCGAGTGAAACCAAGGCCTCACTATATGTTGACACGTTGAGAGTAGAAGGTTTCGGTGACACGGCGCCTAAAGATGTTTTATTATACAGTATTGGCAAAAACGAGAAGCTTTCCGAACCTTTAAAAGTCACCGTAGAACCCCTTGCGCCTCCTGTGCAAACGGTAAAGTTCGATGTGGAAGCTGGTTTTGGAGGAGTAATCGTAAGTATAGAAGAAAACCGCTCCAATGCCGATTTGGCAGTAGTCCTAATGGCTGATACTTTAGGTAATGGAGAATTCTATGACATGCAGACATTTTATACAAAATCTGAAAAAATAAAGTTTCCTAGAAGAGGGTTGAAGCCACAGTCCGCCCGTTTTGGCGTATATCTTAGAGACCGATGGAACAATGTCTCTGACACTGTCTACCGTACGGTAGTTCCGATCGAAGAAGTACGTATACCGAGCGATTTATTCAGAAATGCGGCCCTTCCTACTGATTTTTATACGCCTGCTGAAAACCACAGCGGGTATCGGATGGAAAACCTATGGATTGGAGCCGATGCTTCAGGGGGCGATTTCTATGCATCGTCCCACAATGCGCCTATGCCGGCTTGGTTCACTATAGACCTGGGGCGTAAAGCTAAGATCAGCCGCATACAAAAATGGCCACGGTCTGGAAACGAACTTTACTCAAGCACGGCACCCCGCGTCTTCCAAGTATGGGGAAGCGATAATCCGAATCTAGATGGTAGCTGGGACGACAGCTGGTTTCTTATAGGAGAATTCGAACAGTTCAAACCTTCAGGGTATGGCGAAGGTCGCGAGGTAGGGCCTATCACTGATGAAGACAGCGACTATTGGTACAATCGTACGGAGTTCGAAGTGATGCCGACCTTAGCCGCACCAGATCCTTATAGACCTGTAACACACTTACGATTCAAAATTCTTTCTAACTATAACACCTACGGCACAGATGCCCAAATGGGGCAGGTGATTATTGCACAACTTGCCTTTTGGGGACAATTAGTAAAATAATCCATAAATATTAAAAGAAAATAATTCTGAAACCCACTAATTTTTCATTAAGAAATAATCAGATGAAACCATATTTTTTATTCCTCCTGTTTGCATTTTCCATATTATCCTCCTGTAAGGATATGGATGGCATTTACCAGGATTTTGTCGTTCCAAACGGATTGACATATCCACAGAAAGCTGACTCCCTAAAGGCCTATGCCGGTTTCAAAAAATTACGTTTGCAATGGCATATGCCAACTGATCCAAGGGTGAAATACGCAAAGATATATGGGAATAACTACCCTGACACTATACAGATCGAGATCCCAACAGGCAAAAGCAAGATAGAGGTAGACATCCCTAATCTAATCGAAACCACTTACACGTTTTATGTTCGTACTTTCGACGAAGCGGGAAATGCATCTATCCCGGTAGAAGTGACGGGAACACCATATGGCGAAAACTACCTAACAGGAACGACAAGAAGAGTGATCACCAGCGCTTTACGAAATGCGAATAACGACGCGACGGTTACTTGGGGAAACCCAACACTCGATTTGGTCTATTCAGAAGTACGATATAAAACCTCTTCAGGAGAGGAAAAAACAGTGCGTATAAATGCTGACGAGAACATGTTGATATGTTTAGATATAAAGTCAGCGACACAATTTGAATACCGGTCTGTTTTTCTTCCTCCCAATGGCATTGAATATGTGGAAGACGAATGGAGGATATTCGAAACCCCCTTTCTTTATAAATACCCCCGTTCAGAATGGTCTGCAGAATCCAGAAATGGAAACCACGGATGGGGTGGCGAGTTGGGTGGCGAGCCGTTTAGGATACTTGACGGAAACTTGAATTCGGGATGGCACTCGAGGGTAGGAACGCCTATGCCACAATGTATTGTGGTTGACATGAAACAATCGCTAGAAGTAGAACGTCTTCTTTTATATCCACCTGCAAACGCCAACGAAAGGTACTTACAGAAAATAGAGGTGTATATTAGCGACACGCCAATTATTGCTGGCGAACCTGATGCGAGTTGGGGACACCCAATAATGGCCACATCATATAACGGCACAAATCCTTTTGTCATTAGATCGGAGCAACCAGCATCAGGAAGATATCTGGCACTGGTGTTTCCCGATTCACGCGTCAATACTTACATTAGCTTTATGGAACTGGAGGTTTATGGCTATTGAGCCTGGAGACAAAAAGAAGTTGAGGCAGTAGGTGTCTAAAACGGATTTTAATGACTGTTTTAGACACCTTCCACCCAAAGGGTAGTTGGATTGTCAAACAGAAATTTTTCAGAGAACAAGATATGAGAGTTGATTTTTTTTGTCCCAGATGGGGCGCTGAAAACGTAAATTGGCCCGTCTTCACTAAACGAATCCATGCAGATGGTTATGCGGGTGTGGAGGTATTTCCTTTGGACAGGCCGTCGAAAAACCGGGATATGCTTACATCTATAAGTGATTTGGGCCTCGAATACATTTTGCTACAATCCGTGGTGCACGAAACCCGTAACTTTAAACATTATCTGGAGGCTCTGGAGCGTAACCTGTATGCTTTGCTATCTTATCAAAATACAGTTGCAAAACCATTATTCATTGTCTCTCAAACCGGAAGAGAATATTATACAATGGATCAAATGGCAACTTGTTTTTCGCTATGCGATCGAATAGCAGAAGAGTCGGGAATTCCGATTATTCAAGAAACCCACCGCAATAAATGGTCGTATGCGGCACACGTGGTACACAGCTATCTCAAGTGCCTCCCTAATTTACAACTTGCATTGGATATCTCCCACTGGGTTTGTGTATCCGAGAGTTATTTGGAAGACCAAAGCGATGCTGTAGACCTTGCTATACAACATAGCAGACACATTCATGCACGCGTGGGGTATATAGAAGGGCCCCAAGTTACCGATCCTCGAACACCCGAAAATCACGAGGCGCTATTACACCACTTGAATTGGTGGGATCAATGGATAGGCCATCTCCAAAAAATCGGCCATGACCGTGCGACCATCACTCCGGAGTTTGGCCCCCACCCTTATATGGCCTATTTACCAAACACTGTTCAACCAATTGCACATCAATATGATATCAACCTTTGGATGAAACAGACATTACAAAATCGCTATACATCTTTTACGTTTAAATCCTAGTTCTAACATGACCAGAAAACAGTATTTTTTTATGAAGAAACAACAATTTTTTTTTGCGATCTGTTGCATTTTTTCCACATTGCATGTTCATGCACAGATCAATCACGATCCAACTACGAAATCTGTACATATCAACACATCTGACCAAAAGCTTTCCTTGCATATTGACTATGCTTCTGGCGTTAATGTAAGCAATCTCGAAATCAATGGCAAAAGCGTATTATCATCTACTGGTGCGTTTACAGCCGTCAGAACATCCGAAACACACTGGACATCCCTAGATAATCAACAGGTTAACGTTTCAATCAAAGCCAACAAGGTTATACTCGAAGGAATTAAATTAGGAAATATACAAGAATCCTGGCAATTTACACTTCAAGGAAGCAAGATATTATGGACAATTAAACGATCGTATCCTAATGACATAAATGCAGAGGACATGGCTTTCCCTAGCTGGCATTTTGCCGACATGAAGACATGGAAAGGTGGCATACTTGATAATGGAGGTATGGTATGGTGTAAATATTTAGGCTATGTTAATGACACCTATGGCGTCCATACAGGGGGCGTAACATTTTGGAATGAAGACGAAAAAGATGCTTTACGCATTTCGGCCCAGCATGCCGATGATCGACACATCGCCGCGAAATATTCGCATAATGATCAAGGTGCTTTCACTTTTACCCACCTATTAGCAGCAGAAGAATTGAAACAACGGCATCATCTAAGCAGATTTGTTCATCGCAAAGAAGATGTGTTTGCTCCTTTTGTCATAAAGAAAGGCAAAGAACAGGTTACGTTTACGCTGGAATATATCGACTATTTGGCAACCTATGATCGTGGGCATCTACCAGGAATCGATGTAAGCGCTGTCCGGGAACTGCTCAATACCACAGGGCGTTATGGCGTAGTAGATAATCGAATCATAGGCGCCAATGGTTGGATTACCAATTGGAAATGCCTGCACGAGCCGTTTTTTGCACAGGTTGGAC
>JBEBRE010000029.1:0-27843 GCA_040394995.1 Sphingobacterium wenxiniae | reverse complement strand
CTAATGTAACGAGTGGTTATCGCTTGAATCTTTCGTATTCGGATGGTCAGTCGTTAGTGATGCGTATGCCGGTTCCATTGGATAACGGAACAGGGTACCTCGTGTTTAATTTTTCCAGACTAGAACAGTAAAAGTCTTAAAGAATAAAAAGCGATGCGTTGTATGGCTTTTTTATTTTCTGTTATCGCCTTGATTTTGTGCTCACGAACCACTTTTTTGGTCGGTGAAGACACCTGGCCAAGATAGGCAAGAGCGCGCCTTTTTGTTTTCTGCGAAATTACTGTAGATATATTCTTAATTTTGCCTATTATTGAAAATTATGGATGTTAATAAACCCAAAATAGCTTTTATAACCGGCATAACGGGACAAGACGGTGCGTATCTAGCAGAATTTCTATTGAAAAAAGGTTATGTGGTGCATGGTCTTAAGAGGCGCTCATCACTATTTAATACCGATCGAATAGACCATCTTTACCAGGATCCGCATCTCAATAACCGTAATTTTATGCTGCATTATGGGGATCTGACAGATTCTTCAAACCTTATTCGCCTCGTTCAGGAGATACAACCAGACGAAATCTATAATCTTGCAGCACAATCACACGTTAAGGTGAGTTTTGATACGCCTGAATATACTGCTAATGCGGATGGTTTGGGAACATTGCGCATTTTGGATGCAGTGCGGCTATTGGGATTAACCCAGAAAACAAAAATCTATCAAGCATCCACTTCTGAGCTTTACGGGTTGGTGCAAGCTGTTCCACAAAACGAAACCACGCCTTTTTACCCACGCAGTCCTTATGCTGTGGCAAAACTGTATGCCTATTGGATAACGGTCAATTACCGTGAGGCTTATCATATGTATGCCTGTAACGGCATCCTCTTTAACCATGAAAGTCCGGTTCGAGGGGAAACGTTCGTGACAAGAAAGATTACACGGGCTGTGGCTAAGATTGCATTAGGCTTGCAGGACAAGCTGTTTTTGGGCAACCTTTCCGCTCAACGCGATTGGGGACATGCCAAAGACTATGTGGAAGCCATGTGGTTGATGTTGCAGCAGGAACAGGCAGAAGATTTTGTAATTGCTACAGGAGTCACCACGACCGTTCGCGATTTTGTACGGATGGCATTTGCCGAAATTGGTGTGGAAGTCGAATTTGTCGGTAAAAATGAAGCTGAAAAAGGCGTGATTATCGATAAAGATGATCAACGGCTGAAGGAATTAGGCATTCCGGTGGAACATATCAAATTGGGACAAACCGTGGTGAAAGTAGACCCCGCTTATTTCCGTCCAACAGAGGTGGAACTGTTGATAGGAGACCCGGTTAAAGCAAAGACAAAATTGGGGTGGGAACCTAAATTTACCCTTCCTATGCTGGTTAAAGATATGGTGCAAAGCGATTTACAATTGATGCGCAAAGAGGAGTATTTGAAAAAGGGCGGTTTCAATATTATGAATTATTTTGAATAATATCTATAATAAGCCTGTTTTATAAGAGTTGGAATAGTTTTTGTTAGGTTGGTGTATTAAAATATGAGAAGTGGCTTTCTACTGATTTTTGTATAGCACATGTATAGAGATAATGATATCGGAAAATTGAACAGTCCTGATCCCGAAGAGCAAAATGAGCTTCAATCAAGAAAAAGTAATTCTAAAATTTATTTTTTCATCATTGCCATTGTCGCGCTTCTTGCTACGAACGTATATTTTTACATAAAGTTCAAGTCGTCGGGTGAGAAACTGTATACAGTGACGATTCAGAAGCAAGATTTGCAACGGGAAATAGACCGAATAGAGGCAGTTTTGGATAATTTGGTAGAGCTAAAATCAAACGATCCCGACCCCTTATTGGAAGATACCGAAACCAAGGCGAGGATGATGATCCACGATTTGCGTGATCGACTAGAGAATAACATGTTGACGGATGAAGACATGTCTATGGCCAGAAGTGCTGTTCTTCGGTTGAAAGAAGATGTTTCGGATTTACGAAGCAAGTTAGTAGAACTGAAGGCCAAACACGATCTTTTACAACAGGAAAATGAACGTCTGGCAAACAAGGTTGTTCAATCCGATCAAAAACTTTCCAGTTTAACCGAAGAAAACACAACACTTAAAGATAAGGTAGTAACGGCTTCTGCACTGAAGGTGTCAAATATTCAAGTGAATGGGGTAAGCATATCTAAAAAAGGTGAGATAGATACCGAAACAAGGGCCAAACGCGTGGACCGGTTACAAATATTATTCTCGATTGTGGACAATGATTTAGCGCCAAAGGGAAATAAGGAAGTTTTTGTACGTGTGATTGACCCATCGGGAAACTTGCTGGGAGATGCCAACAACATATTTTATGTACATGGCGAGAAACTTCAGTATACCTTTAAAGATGCTATTGACTTCACAAATAAGGGCGAAGAATACCAATTTTTGTGGGAGCTGGGCAAGTTTAGAAAAGGAGCCTATACGGTTTTGCTGTATACCGACAATGCGATTATGGGCAGAGCCAGCGTGGTTCTGAAATAAGTGCAATATACATGGAGAAAAAATTGCTGTATGTCGTTCGGCATGCCAAGGCTGAAGAACATTCTTTCACCAAGAAAGACTTTGATAGAGATCTCGTTGAAACAGGCGTAATGCGGGCAAACGATATCGCGCATCAGCTAAAGGCACTCATCCCTGCAATGGATGATAAAACCTTGGTCATTTCTTCCACAGCAACCCGTGCGGCACAGACTGCCGAAATCTTTTGCCAAGTCTTAGGTTATCCACTAGAGCATATTCAATGGCAACCTGCTATCTATGAAGCCCACTATCTTTTTCTGATGAAACAGATCAACGATGTTTCGGCGAACTATGATACCGTTTTCCTCTTCGGGCATAATCCCGGTGTTTCCGATTTTGTGGAATATATTTCCAATCGATTTGTTGACTTAAAGACAGCACATGTGGCGTGTCTGCAATTGGAGGAAAACATAGATTTTTCCACCTTATCAGCTAATACCGCTACGTTAACGGCTGTTATAACGGAATGTTGATGTGTGTATATGATTTCCTTCCTGCAGGATAAGCGTGGAAATCCTCCCTGTTCTAAACATACAGCCTGTCGCTCGTCGTAGCGTCTAGTTGCGAGAGCACTTTATGTGATGTCGGGTTTTCGAGTACACTCACTGATTGTCGCTTTACGTTTCACATATCTTCTCATATAGTCTCACTAAAAGGCCTACACCATTGTCATTGCGAGAAGGAGGAATAGCCTATCCTGGATTTGTTTTAGGCTTCTGCAAAGAAGATGCGTTTGCCCTGAGTTGCTTACGGGGATATGCCTTGCGTAGACGGATATTTCGTATCTTCGTATACGATGGCAAACAAACTACAGTACGAAAACTCCCCTTATCTCCAGCAACATGCCCATAATCCGGTGCATTGGATGCCCTGGGGCGAGGAAGCATTGGCAAAAGCCAAGTCAGAGAACAAACTTATCCTTGTGAGCATTGGCTATTCGGCCTGTCATTGGTGCCATGTTATGGAACGTGAAAGCTTTGAGAACGAGGCTATTGCTCAAACTATGAATAAGTTTTATGTTTCCATTAAGATTGACAGGGAAGAACGTCCGGATATTGACCAAATTTATATGATCGCCGTGCAGCTGATGACAAATGGGGGGGGCTGGCCGTTGAATTGTATTTGCCTGCCAGATGGAAGGCCTATCTATGGAGGCACTTATTTTAGGCCCCATGACTGGCAAAATGTTCTGTTGCAAATTGCCAAGATGTGGGAAGAAACCCCGGAAGTAGCGATTGACTATGCCGAAAGATTGACCAAAGGCATACATCAGGCGGAACAATTGCCCATTATTTCCATTCCCGAGTTTTATGGCAAAGAGGATTTGGAAAAAATTGTCCATCCGTGGAAAGCACAATTTGACGTACAAGATGGTGGTTATCGTCGGGCTCCTAAATTCCCTTTACCTAACAATTGGTTGTTTTTCCTGCGCTACGCCGTGCTATCTGGTGACGAGGCCCTATTGAAACATGTCCATTTCACGTTAGAAAAAATCGCCAATGGCGGTATTTATGACCAAATTGGCGGTGGATTTGCACGTTACAGTGTGGACGCGCAATGGCATGTGCCACATTTTGAGAAGATGCTGTATGACAATGGCCAATTGATCTCGCTCTATAGCGAAGCCTATCAGCAGCAACCGAATGTAAGGTACAAGAGAATCGTTCGCGAAACCATCGATTGGGCCGTTAGGGAGATGTTGTCGGAAAACGAAGGATTTTATGCGGCATTGGATGCGGATAGCGAAGGCGTTGAAGGTAAATTCTATACCTTTCATCAGGAAGAGATCGAAGAGGTTTTGGGAGCAGATGCACCACTTTTTATGGCTTATTTTAAGATTACAGAAGCAGGCAATTGGGAAGAAGAGCAAACCAATGTGTTGCATTGCGACATGGATGCAGACGAAATGGCTAGAGCATCCGGATTTTCGGAGAACGAGTGGGAAAAATACCTCGGGGAAATAAAGGATAAACTATTAGCCTATCGCGCTAAACGTATGCGACCCGGCCTAGACCACAAACAGTTGACTTCGTGGAATGCACTGATGCTTAAGGGCCTTGTAGATGCTTATCGTGTTTTTGGCCTTGTAGATTACTTAAAACGGGCTTTAGGTACGGCAAACTTTATTTTAAACTATTGCACCGAGGGACAAGGGTTGTTGCATCAGCCTGCTGATTCAAATAGGCAAATACCCGGTTTTTTGGATGATTATGCCTTTACCATAGAAGCTCTTATCGCGCTGTATGAAGCCACATTTGAAGAACATTGGCTAGAAAAAGCTAATCGGTTCGTACAACAGGCCCTTGAAAAATTTTATGATGAGGAGACCAAAGCTTTTTATTACACAGCTTACGATGCCGAGGAGTTGATCGCTCGCAAAAGTGAGATTATGGACAATGTCATTCCTTCTTCTTCTTCGACGATCGTACGTGCACTGTATCGTCTAGGCGAAATTATGGATGATGAATCATACACCGCCATTGCCGATCAGGTCTTTGCCAACGTCTTTCCGCATATGGAACGGTACGGCTCCGCTTATTCCAATTGGGCCCTGCAACTATTGGAGCATGTATATGGGAATAACGAAATCGCTATCACCGGTCCACAGGCGTTATTATGGCGCGAAGATCTTGACAAATACTATATCCCTAATAAAATCACATTAGGCGGAACAAAAAGTAGCCTACCTTTGTTAAAAGATAAAGAAGGTATGGATGCAAAAGCCTACCTTTGCAGAAATAAAACATGCAGTCTTCCACAACGTTCGATTGCGCAACTTATTGAATTATTAAATGAAAACAGGGTACAATAACCCATAAATTAAGTAAAATGGCTATAGAAAACAACAATGTAGTTGCCTTAAATTACACCCTTCACACGGTTGAAGAAAACGGAGAAAAAACATTTGTGGAGCAAACGACGACAGAAAACCCCTTGACATTTCTATATGGCGTGGGCATGATGTTGCCTAAGTTTGAAGAAAATATTGGCGGTTTGAGCGTGGGCGACAAAACATCATTCACTCTTGAGGCCGTGGATGCATATGGCGAAAAAGACGATCGTGCCATCGCACAATTACCAGCTGACATGTTTAATGAAACAGGTCTTCCCCCTGTAGGAGAGGTGTTGCCTTTACAAGATAATGAAGGAAACCAGTTTCGTGCTGTAGTGGTTGAAGTAACGCCAGAAGCTGTTATCGCAGATTTAAACCATCCAATGGCAGGTAAAACATTGAACTTTGACATCGAAATTCTAGCCGTACGCGAGGCTACTCCGGAAGAATTGTCTCATGGCCATGCCCATGGCATTGACGGTGAATCGGGACATTGATCAAAATAAGATATAAGGAACAAGGACTAGTCCTTGTTCCTTTACCTTTTTATCCTTGCTTGATCTTAACCGCTCGCAACATTTCTCTTTTTCCCGGTGCACCCGGCACTTTTTCAATAGCAAATCCCAAAGCTTTCATAGAACGTTTTAAATTTCCGGTAATGGCATAGGTGACAAAAACACCTCCCGGTTTTAAGAAATCGGCCACATAGGTCAGCGTTTTGTCATTCCACATCTCGGGTTGATGTATGGCTGCAAAAGCATCAAAATAGATGATATCAAACCGCTTTTTAGCCTTAAAATCCAGTACTTTACAAGGCACGATCTTCAAATGGACGCGGGGCATAAATGATATTTCGCTTTTTAAAGCCTCTTCATAGCTCATCTCAAAAGCCGACCATACTGATGGGGATACAAATTGTTCGTATCCTGTCGAAAAAATAATTTTTTTGTCCAATGGAAAGGCCTCGATGCCACAATATTCCAATGTTATGCTATTCTTGGTCATATCGTCTGCGGTCAACAGAAAGTTGAGTCCTGTACCAAACCCGACTTCCAAAATGGCTACCGTATCTTGCTGTTCTCTTTCCAAAAAATAATGCAAGCCGGATGCCAAAAAGACATGCCGGCTTTCTTGCAAAGCGCCGTGTTTAGAATGGTAGTGTTCCCCAATTTCGGTGTGGAACAACGTTTTTGACCCATCTTCGGTAATGACAAATTCCATTCGCTGTAATTTTTTGACAAAACTATACAAAAAACCACTATTTTAGCTACTGCATATGAGCAAGCTAATCGAAAACTACGGCAGCATACTGTTGCTTTTACTTGGAATAATCGTGGGCAGCATCCTCGGATTGTGGGTGCCCTGCATTATCGATTTCATCAAACCATTAGGTGATATTTTCTTAAACCTGTTGTTTGTTTCTGTTATTCCGTTATTGTTTTTTGCCATTGCCACGTCGGTGGCGAACATCGACGGTGAGCATCGATTAGGAAAAATCATCGGCATCATGGCGACCGTATTTTTAGTGACCATTGTTATTGCCGCAACAGTCACAGTGTTTGTGCTATATGTTTTTCCGGTCAATTCTGCCATGGACACTAGTGCACTTATAGAAGATGCGTTGAGTGCTTCTGCAACTTCTTGGGGCGATCGTATTGTCAGTTTCTTGACCGTCAGTGAATTTGGTAATCTGCTGTCACGGCAGAGTATTCTGGCCTTTGTCATCTTCTCCTTTTTGGTCGGTATAGCCACCCGAAATGCCGGTGAAAAGGCTACGATTTTTATCCGTTTCATTCAATCGGGTAACGAAGTCATGAAACAGCTTTTATTGCTTATCATGAAAGCTGCTCCCGTAGGTCTAGGTGCTTATTTTGCTTATCAAGTGCATACCATAGGCCCACAATTATTCGGCTTCTATGCTAAACCGCTTGCCCTGTATTATATTTTTGGAACAATTTTCTTCTTTGTTTTCTTTAGTTTGTATGCCTTTGTTGCAAATAGCAAAAAGGGCGTCTCAGGCTATTGGAAAAACAATATTTTCCCTTCGCTAACGGCACTCAGCACCTGTAGTAGCCTGGCCACGATGCCTGCCAACTTGGCGGCTGCTAAAAAGATGGGTGTACCTTCTTCCATTGCCAACATCGTTGTTCCTTTAGGGAATACGCTTTATAAAAACGGATCGGCCATTTCTTCCGTGTTAAAAATTTATGTGGCATTCACCATACTGGGATGGAATTTCTTTTCGCTCGAAACTATTCTTATGGCTATTGGTATCACGGTTCTGGTAAGCGTTGTTGCCGGAGGCATACCTAATGGTGGCTACATTGGTGAAATGCTGATGATATCGGTATACGGTCTGCCCACTGAAGCCATTCCGGCTGTGATGATTATTGGTACACTTGTCGATCCGTTGGCGACGGTTTTGAACGCCACCGGCGATACTGTTGCCGCCATGCTGGTAACACGCTTTTCGAAATCCAACTTTCAAGTGCATGATGAGACCGCGATGTAAGAAGGTTGAAGCATACGTTTTTTGTTTCCCGGTTTGATTCCTGTAATATTGATGATATAGAAAAAGAAGAAGCCATATTATGAGTCGCTACAGCATAGCAAAAGCCAGATATACAAGAGGTTGTACCAAATCTTCAATTTGTTTAGAACAGTTCTAAATATCAGGTGAAATTTGGTAAATTCCTTCCTTCAAAAAGCATTTCGTAATTTTGCAAATAGTTAAAAAGAGACGGTGCATTATGAAGAAGAGTTCTATTATCTTGATGGTCATCATAGCAATAGCCATTGCCATGATTATCGTCATTTATACTGATTCAAGTACATATTCAACATTTACGGAAGCGCGGGAGAAACAAACCGAACTATATGTTGTCGGTGTCTTGAACAAAGAGAAAGAACTGATTTACGATCCGATTAAGGATCCGAATCATTTCTCCTTTTTCATGTACGATAAGGATAGTGTGGAATGCCAAATTGTTTTCAATGGTGCCAAACCACAGGATATTGAGCGTTCTGAGCAAATCGTGCTGACCGGAAAAATGGAAGGCCGTGTTTTCCATGCGAGTAAAATCCTCATGAAATGCCCTTCAAAATACAATCAGGACGAAATGGAAGTGAAGGAGGTCCATGCTCCGGTAACAGCATCGAATTAATTATACACCCTCATACTTAACTTAAATGGACGTAAATTACGTTGGAGAACAGCTACTGCCGGGAAAAATAGGACAATTTTTTGTGATTCTGTCATTTGGCACGGCACTGCTCTCGTTTATCAGTTATTTCTTTGCCACAAAAGATTCGACATCCAAGTCGTGGAAGATGATGGGACGCATCGGTTTTTGGCTCAATGCTCTTTCTGTGGTTGCCATCGGTTCATTGTTGTTTTACATCATCTACAACCATTTGTTTGAATACCATTATGCTTGGTCGCATTCCTCCCGATCGTTACCAACACATTATATCATTTCTTCTTTTTGGGAAGGACAGGAAGGTAGTTTTTGGTTGTGGATGTTCTGGCAAACGGTGATTGGATCGGTTTTGCTTTTTACAGCAAAATCATGGGAATCACCGGTTATGACCTTCGTTATGCTCTGCCAAGCATTCTTAGCCTCCATGCTTATTGGTGTGGAAATCTTCGGTACGCGGATAGGAAGCTCGCCGTTCATTCTCTTGCGCGAGGCTTTGCAAGCACCTATTTTCAGTAGACCCGATTACCTTAGCATGATTGTGGATGGGGATGGATTGAATGCCCTGCTTCAAAATTATTGGATGGTCATCCATCCGCCGACACTATTTTTAGGTTTTGCCTCGATGATCGTGCCTTTTGCTTATGCGGCGGCGGGTCTTTGGACCAAACGGTATAAAGAGTGGATGAATCCGGGATTACCTTGGGCATTGTTTGCCGTGATGATCTTAGGGGCTGGTATTATTATGGGTTCTTTTTGGGCGTATGAGGCGCTCACGTTTGGTGGTTTTTGGGCTTGGGATCCTGTAGAAAATGTTTCTATCATCCCTTGGCTAACGCTTATTGCCGCTGTCCATGTTATTTTAGCTTTCCGGCATTCCGGACATGGTTTCTTCACGGCCACCCTTTTATCACTGGTCAGTTTTGTATTGGTTATCTATGCTTCATACCTGACCCGGAGCGGTATCTTGGGTGAAACATCCGTGCACTCTTTCACCAGCTTGGGCATGTCCGGCCAGCTGATCATTTTTAACCTGATCTTTTTGACGATCATGGTAGCCCTGCTTATTTGGCGATATAAAGAATTGCCGTCCAGCAAGCAAGAGGAGGACATTTACTCACGTGAATTTTGGTTGTTCATCGGTGCTTTGGTATTGACGGTTGCCTGTGTGCAAATGATTGCCACAACGTCCATTCCAGTGTTTAATGCACTATTCGGCACCAAGGTTGCTCCACCGATTGATCCTATTCCGCACTATAACAAGTGGCAGGGAGCTTTTGCTGTCGTCGTGATGCTGTTGACAGCCTTTACGCAATTCTTAAAATATAAGAAAACAGAACCTCGTAAATTTTGGGCATCCACATTAGCCACTTTGGTTATTGCTGTAGTGGTAACGGTGATAGTGGTTTATTTTACCAAAGTATACACCAATGTTATGTATATCTTGTTGGCCTTTACGACTATCTTTTGTATTTTGGTCAACATCCGTGTCTTAGGTGATGCGGTCAAAGGTAAGTGGCGTTTAGCCGGTTCTGCCGTAGCCCATATTGGATTTGCCATGCTATTGATTGGTGCTTTAATTGCCGCGGCCACTAGTGAAGTGATCTCTATCAACGAAAGCCGTTACATTGCTATCAAAAATTTCGGACAGGAGGGCGATAAATTTTCAGATCCGGGCGAAAACCTATTCCTCAACGAGAATGAACCCGTGCAGATGGGCGATTACCGCATTACATATATCGGTGACAGTATTGCCCCCCCCAATGTATACTATAAAATCAAGTACGAAAAGATAGACGAAGAAAGTGGTAAGGTAAAAGAATCGTTTGTCCTAAGTCCTTATGCGCAAAATAATCCGCAAATGGGAGGCTTAATTGGCACACCCGATACCCGGCACTACCTGACGCATGATATATATACGCTGATTACTGCCGCGCCGTCTGATACGCAGGCCAAGGCAGCTAATATTCCGGAGGAAGAGAAAACGGGCTATGAAGACTACGAAGAACCGGCCACTTATCAAGTAAGCATAGGTGATACGTTGCGCTATAGGAATGGTTTCTATGTCATTGAAGGTATTAACCGCAATGCCAAATTGAATAATATCCCTCTTGGACCAGAAGATGTGCTTGTTGGACTGACTATTAAAGTTATTGCGGCGGATCAAGAAGAATACGTTGTCGAACCGATTTTCCTCATCAAGGACGGACATTCTTATGATTTCAACAAAGACGTACCTGAACAAGGATTGCGTTTTCGGTTTACCAACATCCTTCCGCAACAAGATAAATTGGAAATTATGCTGTATCAGAAGCCATTGCCCGAGAAGAAATGGATTGTCTTTAAGGCTATCAAATTTCCGTACATAAACTTTTTCTGGGCAGGTACAATCATCATGACCATTGGATTTATCATGGCAATCTATCGCAGGTGGAAGGATGCACGGATTTCCAGAAAAAAGGTGGCGTCATGAACATCGTTGTCTTTGGAAGCGGAAATGTAGCGACACAGTTAGGGAAAACCTTTTTCAACGCCGGCTACGGCGTGAAGCAAGTGTTCAGCAGAAATAAAGCCAATGCTCAGGCATTGGCTTCGTTAATAGGGGCAGAAGCCATCCACACATTGGATGCTTTGGACAGAAGCGCCGATATGTATCTTTTAGCGGTTTCAGATGGGGCCATCGATATACTTGCCGAACAGCTCCCACAGCTTAAAGGAGTCGTAGTTCATTGCTCCGGAGCCACCCCTTTATCCGTTTTGGACAAATTCCAAAGCTATGGCGTGATTTATCCGCTACAAAGTATTTCCAGGATTACACCTATGAATATCACGGCAATTCCTTTTGCCGTGGAGGGAAATGTTGCACAGACGGCTTCGCAATTGTTGAACATGATGCAATCTATGGCACCCAAATCCTTTGCCTGCAATACCCAACAACGGTTGGCGTTGCATGTTGCGGCAGTATTTGCCAATAACTTCACCAATGCATTGTTTCAAATCAGTTACGACATACTCCAAGAAAACCAGTTGTCTTTTGACTTGTTAAAACCCCTTATTCTGGAAACTGCCCAAAAGGTACAAACAGCGCTCCCAAAAGATGTACAGACCGGCCCGGCAAAAAGATCAGATCACAGAACCATACAGGCGCATTTGGAATTTCTTAGAAACAAACCTGATTTGCTCAAAATATATCAACAATTGACAGCAGAAATATCGACAAAAACTGATTCATAGCCAATACATTACAAAAAATACAATTCTTCAGCGAATACCGTTCTTTTTTCGCTTTCATCTAATAAGTTCCTATTTTTGCACTATCTATTGATTATGGTAATTACGCCCTCATAACATAAAGCCGATTAGGTTGCTATCCAACCGTTCGTTATACGTATGCAACGATAAACCACGGATTCAAAAAACAAAAAGCATTATTTTTCATTATATACATTATGGCAGTTAGAAAACTTATTCTGGCAATCATCATCCTGACAAATCTTGTCATTTTTTCTTTTGGTGTGATTTTCACGCCGCAATGGTTTTGGTTGTTGACTATACCATTTCCATTGATGATTTTGGCTATTTATAACAGCTTGCAAACACAACATGCTATTTTGCGGAATTACCCTATCGTAGGTTACTTTCGTTATTTTTTGGAATCCATTCGGCCAGAAATGCGGCAATATTTCTGGGAATCGGATACCGATGGTCGTCCCTTTAATCGCAGACAGCGTTCCATTGTGTACCAACGGGCCAAAAACGAACGGGAAACCGTTGCTTTTGGCATGCAAACGGATCCTCAAGCTATAGGCAATGAATGGGTGGCCCATTCCGTCTTTCCTTGCCATATTGAAAACCATGATTTGCGTACCACGGTGGGCAATCATCTTTGTAAGCAACCTTATAGCCTAAGCGTGTTCAATATATCAGCTATGAGCTACGGCGCACTCAGTAAAACCGCCATTACAGCCTTGAATAAAGGAGCAGCTTTGCAAAACTTTGCCCATAATACCGGTGAAGGGGGAATCAGTCCATACCACATCAATGGAGGAGACTTAATTTGGCAGATCGGAACGGGATATTTTGGCTGCCGCAACGAAATGGGCATGTTTGATGCGGATTTATTTGCCGAAAAAGCCACCCGTCCGTATGTAAAGATGATCGAGCTCAAGCTTTCACAAGGAGCGAAACCGGGTCACGGCGGTATTTTGCCGGCAGCCAAAAACACACCGGAAGTAGCGGCTATTCGCCATGTGGTTCCCGGAACAGATGTTATGTCTCCTCCCGCGCATAGTGCCTTTAACACACCTGAAGAAATGATGCGCTTTATACAGAAAATGCGTGAACTTTCGGGATATAAGCCTATAGGTTTCAAGTTGTGCATTGGTGACAAACAAGAATTTATCGACATCTGCAATGCGATGCTGACGACTCAAATATTCCCGGATTTTATTTCCATTGATGGGGCCGAGGGCGGAACAGGTGCCGCACCATTGGAATTTACGGACAACCTCGGTATGCCTTTATATGATGCGCTTTCCTTTGTGACAACGACACTCATCAAATTTGGTGTTAAGAAGCATATCAAAGTCATTGTTTCAGGCCGAATCATTACAGGATTTGACCTGTTGAAGGTTATTGCGCTGGGTGCTAATGCCTGTTACAGCGCGCGAGGGATGATGTTTGCCTTGGGATGCATTCAAGCACTAAAATGCAATGAAGACGTTTGCCCTGTTGGCGTGGCGACTCAAAGGCCACATCTGTACAAAGCGTTGGACGTGCAAGATAAGTATATTCGTGTTGCCCAATTCCATCGAAATACTTTACGGGCAACCGTGGAAATTATGGAGGCTTGTGGTTTCAAAACATTGGATGACGTTGCCGCAGACAAATTTTTTAGAAAAGTGGATAGCATCAATACGTTAAGTTTTCAAGAAATCTATTTTAAGGAGACGGGAAAATTGGTCAACAGCCATAGTGCCTTTGAACCGCAGGAACTTTAGTGTTGCCATTGGTTTTTCCTTTCGAAAATATCCTTATATTCGTAACATATGCAGAAGCTGGGTGCACGACAGATTTCCGTTTGTCATCCTGAACGTAGTGAAGGATCTTTAAATATGATTTTGATCCTTCCTATCGTTAGGATGACAGTATAGACGACAATATATCGGATTTTTGTCGTGCACTCCAGAAAGCTTACGCCAAGAGAAGATTCGGCAATGCTTACCTGCGCTATCAACGGTTGTAAAAACGAATATGAAAAACTTTCTACATAAAGCTACGGTATCGCTGATCTTATTATTCACCTATTCGCACATCTCACTTGCTCAATCACAGCGTACGGAATGGTTTGAGGATGCCCGTTATGGCATGTTCATCCATTGGGGGTTGTACAGTGGGGCGGAAGGTCTGTGGAAAGGCGAAAAACTTCGTTATATGAACAACTATGCGGAATGGATTCGCTATCGCAATCGTATTTCTAAAGAAGAATACGGAGCGTTGGCTAAGCGTTTTGTATGGGACAAAATCAATCCTGAGGAATGGGTATTGTTGGCGAAGAAGTCTGGTATGAAGTATGTCATTATTACTTCCAAGCATCATGATGGTGTAGCGCTTTGGGACACGAAAGTGGGCGAATACTCTCTTCCCAAACTATCGGGATCAAACCGGGATGTCATTAAAGAAATTGCTGAAGCATGTCGCAAGCATGATATGAAATTAGGCTTTTATTACTCCCATTGGATTGACTGGGAACACCCCTATGCTTGGGACCATAACCAGGAATTGACAGGGCACGTCACTGATGCGCAATTTAACCAATATTGGCAGGAAAAGGCTATACCCCAACTTCGGGAACTGCTTACCAACTATGGCGATATTGCCATCATGTGGTTTGATATGTGGATACCCTATGAGCATACCATCTTCAAAAAAGAACAATTGGAACAGGCGGTGGCGCTCATTCGGGAACTGCAACCCCAATGTCTTATCAATTCCCGTTTAGGACTTCCTACTGATGCCAAGTATGTGGATTTTGAGACCTTAGGCGATAATCAATTTGGCACACGTCATATCGACCATCCGTGGGAGACACCTGGCACTATTGCTCATTCCTGGGGATATAACGGACAGGAAAAAGAATGGAAGTCGACCGGACAACTCTTTGAATCGTTGATTAGTAATGTTGCCCTAAACGGTGGCCTTACATTAAATATCGGGCCGCGTGCAGATGGATCGGTTCCTTACGAGAGCATCAACCGATTGAACGATATTGGGACTTGGTTACAGAAATACGGCGTGGCACTATACGGAAATACAGGACTTGGGCTCCGGGCCAATCAACACGATTGGGGGCAAGTGACACGTGCGAGAGATAACAATACCGTGTACCTGCATATATTCAATTGGCCGTTGGACAATATCTTACGTGTTTCCGGCATCGAGAGCAAACCGCAGAAAATAGAATTGCTAACACCTAAAGGAAAGAAAGGCCTATCTTTTGAACAATATGGGCCATTGCTTCATGTACAATTGCCCGATACACAAGTGGATCCATTTGTTTCCGTAGTTAAGGTCAGCTATGACAAGATCGATATTGACCCAAAAATAGTAGCAGAATCGACTTTTGGAGGCTTTGCCCTCACGGGAAACAATGCTACAAACATGGGAACACTTCAGATGGCTCGATATGATGGAACACGCCCGGCACGTGTGGAAACCAAGGGAGATAAGATTTCATGGGACATTTATATTCCTAAATCGGGTATGTACCAGCTAGACCTATCTGCGCATAACAGTACGGAGAGCAATGTTCCCATTGTTATTCGGATAGATGGACAGGTATTGCAGGCAACCATTGCTCCAAACGGAAAAGTTGTTGTCGAGCCTAACAGCAACTATTATACGGACGAGTTTGTCAATCATCGCATTGGCGAAATCAGCATTGACAGGCCGGGGAAATACACGGTTGAATTTCAGGCGCAAGGAGATCAATCTTTATGGTTTCACCGGATTTGGCTGGAAAAAGGGATAGCGGGGCTATAAAGCGTTTCAGGCTTTGGTCTATACAGCACGTCGGTAAGGTGTTTCGCTAATCTGACCAACGCTGAGAGCATAAATTACAATTGGGTGTTTAATTGTTTTTGTTGGATGTTTTTTACGTAATTTTGCGGATGGATGATCAATAACCAAAATATCCGTGTGTCCGTTGTCATGCCGGTATATAATGTATCTCTTTTTGTGGGAGAAGCAATACAAAGTGTATTGGACCAAAGTCTCCAAGAAATAGAGCTGATTTTGGTAAATGATGGCAGTACAGACGGGTCGGCTACGATTTGCGAGGACTTTTGCTCAAAAGATAACAGGATTGTATACCTATCAAAACAGAACGAGGGGGTTTCTATCGCCCGAAATTTGGGGTTAGCGCACGTCCGGGGCGAATATGTGTTTTTTATGGACGCAGACGATACGATTGATAAGGACTTTTTGAAGACGACCTATGCTATTGGCGAGAAGGAAAAAAGTGATATCGTCGTCATCGGTGAGTATTACTACAAACGCCTGTTGCATGTCAAAGCTTTGGCAACATGGGCGCTGATGATCAAAGTCGATTTTTTGCAGCAATATACTGATATCCGTTTCCCCCCTCATATTCAACCTTGTGAAGACGGACTATTTACACATCAATTACTTTTGATGGCCGATCGTATTTCATTTAACCGTGAAAGTGTCTACCATTATCGCCACCACGATGCACAAAATCATTTGACAAACAATAATCGTAATGACGTCGTGTTGGAACAGATACCCACTTGGTTTAAGGTGTTGGATGATTTTTACAGTCGATACAGATTGCAAAAATCCAAAGCCATAGAATTGGCTCTTTTTATAGAGCATGAGCCCTTTGAATTTAGATATGTAGGAATGCAGTGGACGAATGCGCAAAAATCTTACTTGTTTGATTTGATCCACGATTACTTGGAAGCAAAAGTATTGCCATATCTATCTGCTCAGGACAAAAAGAGGTTGAGTCCCTTGTTCGTGATGTTTATTCATGTGGAGCGCTACACTGATTTTGAAGATTTTAGGGATAAACGAGAAAGAACGGGACATTTTTATTTGAAATTAGCAAAGCTGATACCTTTAAGGGGGGTGAAAAGAAAGATTATCCGAAAAATCAACAAGCATTATTTTGCATGAAGATATTACTTATACAACACCAGGATTTTATCAATGGCACTGGCGGTACGGAAAAGATCTGTGTTTTTTTGGCTAACGGATTTGCAGCATCCGGTCATGGCGTAGTGATTGGCACAAATCAGAATGTGCAAGGAGGTTCTATGTTTGCGTTGCATCCAAATGTCGTGTTAACAAATATTTACAGCGATAATATTGTCCAAAGGGATTTAACCCCTCTGTTTAACTACCGTGGCAAAAACCCATTCTTGTGGATAAAGTATAAATTGGAAAAGAAAGTTGCGAAGGCAAAAAATAGGCGGATACTTAAAAAGATGGGCGGAAAGGATGCTTTGTATGTCTCTAATTTAAGAGCGCGTGCAAAGGCATGGAAGGCGTATATAGAGCAACTTCAACCAGACCTGATTATCACTATGACAATCGCTTCCTTATTGGAAATCACATATGAAAACCAACTGCATGTGCCTATTATTAATTCGACGAATGGGCGACCTGACCATGATTTTACCGATGTGTTGTGGTATCGAAGCGAGGTGGAGATGCGCTTATTAAAAGAAAGCTATAAGCATTTGCAGGCTATCCAGATACTGTTTGACAGTTACCAATCTTACTTGCCGGACAACTTTAAAGGAATATGCGAAACAATTCCCAACCCTGTGCTTGGAATGCGGGAGCAGGATATGGTCACGCATGAAAATAAAAAAAGATACAAGATTATACATTTAGGCCGTTTGGCCTGTTCCCATAAGCAACAACACCTGTTGATTGACGCTTTTGCCCGTTTGGCAGACACTCATCAAGACTGGGATTTAGAATTTTGGGGTGAGGGAGATGATTATACGAGGCTTCTCAAGCAGATTCGGAACCTGAAGTTGCAACAGCGTATTTTTTTGCGAGGTTTTACGGACGCTCCCTCATCCAAGTTAAAAGAAGCAGATATTTTTGCGTTTCCAAGTCGTCATGAAGGATTTCCTTTGGCGTTAGCCGAAGCTATGTACTTAGGTCTACCCAGTGTAGGCCTGTCGGATTGTTGCGGTGTCAATGAGATGATTGTACATGGTGTCAACGGTTATCTAGCAGAAGATGTCTATGGACTATCCGAATATTTAAAGGAATTGATGGATAATCCTGAAAAACGACTCTTATTTGGTCAAAAGGCCCATGAAACCATAAAACATTATGATTTTGATTTCGTCTTCGACAAGTGGGAAAAATTAGCAAACAGCGTGGTTAAAGCCTGATTCATGAAAAAAAAGATTTTGTATTACATGCCTGATAATCCTATGTATGGCAAGGCCGGAAATTTGACACGATGCCACCAGATGTTAAGGTATTTTCAAGATCATCAAGATATATTTGACGTTCATTTTTTGTCCAGTTTATATTGGAAAGAAGAAGATATAAAGCAATTCGACATCCATTATCCATCTATTCGACTGATTGTTGAACCTGTTAAATCTTCGAAGAAGAATAGGATTAAATATTTTTTTGTAGACAAGATGCCCAATCTATTGTATAGATTTTTTAATGGCATTGTCGTCAGCATGGTTTCACCCCACTTTAAGAAAAGGATAGACAAATTGTATCAGGCTAATCAATATGACATTGTTATCATCAGTTACGTGGGCTACGGCGAGCTGGTGGATCATGCGGGGGCGGCTTACAAAATTGTGGACACTCACGATTTTTACACCTTGCAGCATCTGCAAAAGCAAGGTGCGGAGGCAGGTATTGGCCGAATGTTTCAACAAGAAATGGATATTTTGAAGAAGTTTGATGAAATATGGACCTATTCGATTGAGGAAGAATATGTATTTGGCCAGTTTACGAACAAGGAAGTACGCTTGATTCCGATATCATTTAAACAAACGATATTACCAGAGGAAAGGCTGTTCTCCTATGACGTTGTCTATGTTGCCAGTAACAACCCCCATAACATCAAAAGCATAAATTGGTTTGTAAAAGAAGTATTGCCGTTGTTGCCTGATTTAAAAGTACATGTTATTGGAAGAATATGTGAACATATTGCTGATCACCCACAGTTGCAGAAATTAGGGCTGGTAGAGGATATTCATGATATCTATAGCAAAAGCAAGCTTACGATTTGTCCAATGTTGAGTGGGACGGGAATCAAAATTAAAGTATTGGAATCCTTGTCATATGGAATTCCAGTGGTCACTAGCAGGAGAGGGGTGGACGGGCTTATTAACAAGATTGATAATGGTTGCCTTGTGGCTAATGACGCGAAGGCTTTTGCAGATTACATTAAGCGTCTGTTGGAAGATGATCGATTTTACAAAGATATCAGCCAACAGGCTGTTCGTTATTTTTCCCTCTATCATAAGCCGGAAATGGAGAGAAGCGTGTTGGATCGCGCGCTATTGACAAAAGAAAGTACTTTGTAATCCAGGCGATGGCGATTAAATAGTATCGATAACAGCCTTCAGCTTGGCAATAATAGTATCCCAGTTGTAGAATGTATCGACATAGTTTTTGGCCTTTATATTGTTGTTTTCCAAAAGCTCATCGTCAAATGCATATTGGTGGACTTTCTGTTGGAAATCCTGCTTGGAAAGGTAGTAGTCTGCCGCGAAGCCACTCCTAATGCAATGACCTTTCATCACCTCCGATTTACCGTTTACCAAAACGGTTTTGCCGAGTTTCATGGCTTCCAGTTGCAGTAGGGAAAGGCTTTCGTTTTTGGATGGATTCACGACTAGTCGGGCATTTTTGATTAAAAATATCTTCTCTTCCATGCTGACAAAACCTGTATAGACAATGTCCGGATGGTCTATTTTCGGTTGAAAAAGTTTGCCTGTGAGTACGAGTTTGAGATCACTAGGATATTTTCTTTTGTAGTCGATGAACCAAGGAATTAAGTTGCCTAGTTTCGACTTGACAATCCTCCCAAAATAATGAATGTAGTTGTTGGGAAGATTGAATTTTTCATGCATTTCTTTATCCGAAGAAAACGGAGTGTCTACTTCAGTTTCAACACCTACAGCTACGATAGAGCTAGGAGCCAAATGTTTCCCGAAAATATTTTGAGTAAGTGAACGCTCTTCTTCGGTATTAAAAGCGATATGTCTTACACCAGTAAACACGTGTGTTTGAATGGATCGAAAAAGATCCCCTTCGTCATGTGCAGTAGGTATGAGGATACTTTTTTCCGGCGCAATGAGAGAGCCCAACAAGGTATGTGGGAATGGATATGAAATGAAGATAATAGCTTTGTAGTCATCATGATTACCTCTGAGGTAAGCAAGCATATCGGGGGAGTAAAAGCCATCGGTGCGGAGCAAGGCCTGCTCTTGTTTTATACCGCAGTTCCAAACGGGAAAAATATTGGCAATAGCTCTTAATAGACCAAGTCTAAAAAGGTTGCGCCGTATTTTTCGGGGCCATTTGGCTTTGGTCAGCCATTTTTTGTGGGATGCTGGATTATAAGGTTCGCAATCAAACCGAAGAATCCGGGTACCATTCATGATTTCAATAGCGTGCGTATAATACGCTTCAAATGTTTTGTAGTTGATGATTTTGGAGGTCAAGATGTCTACATCAAAATAAGGAGTGAGTCGTTCGGCAAGCATTTTACAATGAAGCTCGCCACCACCATTAACCTCTTTGCCATATTGGCACACCACAAAACATATTTTTTCCATTTTGCTATAAACGATGAATCTTGCCTAGTTGTTACACATTAATTTTAATTTCGTGGTTTGGTATTCGGTAACAAATAGGAGTTTGTACACATGGCAATCTCGATAATCGTGTGCAAATATAGCGAAGTGTTTTCATAAATACCTTACGCATTATTTAGTCTGCAGAGCAATCGGGTCTCTTTGTCAAGAGCACAGCACCGGATAGGATGTACAAACCGATATTCTAATTTTGATGTCCCTTACCCGCTATGACAAATAGGGCGATTTGCTTTTGCGTTAGCGTTTGATTTGTCATTCCGACAATAGGAGGAACCTATAATAGATCTCTTTTCGAAAAAATTGGGACAGGATGTTACCTCGACATGGTATGCTGACTCGCCCTGGTTCGTATCTTCACGGACCGGAATAGTGAAGTAGCCGTGTCAGATGTATTGTGTATCTGCGTTTTTATCCCAATATATCCAACAACAGCGAAGGAAAGATACCCAACACGATAATGGCGGCGGTCAATATCATTCCCAAAACAAATAGAATATTTTTCGAAGGATTAAGCACAATGGGCTTGTCGCTGGATCTCAAGAAAGCATATAAGGGAATCTTAAAATAAAAGAAAAGTGAAATAACCGAAGTTAATGCGCCCACGCAAAGCAAGAGCAGGTAAGGCAAATCCTTGGAAGCTTGATAGACTTCAAACACTTGGGTAAATACCAGCAATTTCCCAAAAAAGCCGATCATAGGTGGAATACCAACTAAAGAAATCGTCGTCAATGTAAAGCATGTAAACAGTATCGGCATTTTCTTACCCAATCCGGCGAAAGAACGAAGGTCGGAAGATTTTGTTTGTTGCTCGATTTGGTCGATAAAGAGAAAAGTTGCAAAGTTCATCAATACATAAGCCACTAAATAATACAGCAAATAGGCGGCAGATGCTTGATAAGCAAATATGGCCATCAACAGGAAACCGGTATGTCCAATGGAGGAATACGCCATCATCCTTTTACTGTCATTTTGGCGAAGAGCGGCCAGGTTCCCGATTAACATCGTGGTGATGGCAACAAGCACGATAAACCAAATAGTAAGTTCTGAAAAATAAAATAGGGTGCTGGACCATGCAGTATAGAGCCGTGTGAATAGGATAATGGTGGCTACTTTCGGCAAAGTAGACAGAAAAGCGGTAATAGGTGTTGGTGCGCCTTCGTAAACATCCGGACTCCAGACATGGAAGGGAACGAAGCTTAGTTTAAATCCGATTCCCACGAAAACGAAGATAAGCGCTATCGAAATCACGGCTTGGGGTGCGTTCATTAAGCCTTGCAAATGAGCTTGTGATTGGAAATCCAAGTTACCTGTCAAACCGTATACTAAAGAAAGACCGTAGAGCATGACAGCAGCACAAACAGATCCGAATAAGGCATATTTCATTGCCGCTTCGGATTGCTTTTTGTTCTCTGAAAAGTACCCGACAAGGATGTAAGAAGCTATAGAAACCATCTCGATGGCAATAAAAGCCATTAGCCAATGACTGGTCATGGTCAGGAGGTTCAGGCCGACAGTGACGGCTATCAGTACACTGTATACATCACCGTTGTTTTTAGGGTGGCGCTGTTGGATAAATATCGCTGTAATGATGCCACCAATGGCAATGATAAATCGCGAATACGTCGCCATGTCGTCTATCAATAACATGCCGAAAAAGCCTGTTGTTGGATGGCCGATTTGCGGCGCTAAAAAACAGATAGTTACCAAAAAACCTGTTAGACTGATAATGAAAGCACCCTTACTTCCTTGTTTCTTGAAGAACAAGCCCACAAAAATGCAGATAATAAATGTTGCCATCAGGCTTAGTTCCGGTTTAAACACCGGCAGGGAAGCCACGATCTGATCTAATGTATTGCTAATGTTCTCCACGTCTAATTTGAGGGCTTACAGATAAGGTTTAATAATATCGATTAAATGCAGTACCGAGCTGTTGAGATTCGTAAATACAAAAGCAGGCGCCACACCCATGAAGAGCGCCAGGGCCAATGTAGGGAAAAGGATGATCTGTTCCCGTCGATTTAGATCTTTCAGCGCATCCAACCAGTCGGTGCCGCCTTTTACACGGGTTTGTCCGAAAAACATGCGTTGCAATGTCCATAAGAAATAGGCCGCACTGAGTAAAATCCCGATTGAACCGGCAATGGCCATCCATCTTGGAATGCCAGTGGCCATACTTTCGGCATTGAACGCCCCGATGATCACAAAGGCTTCTCCGATGAAGGCCGAAAATCCTGGTAAACCCAAAGAGGCAAAAAAAGCAATGGCCACGTAAGCCGTGTATTTGGGCATAATTGATGCCAATCCCCGAAAATTGTAAATGTAACGATCGTGCACCCGATCATATAGCACGCCCACCATAAAGAACAGTGCAGCACTGAGAAAACCATGGGATATCATTTGGAAAATTGCTCCTGAAACCCCCTCGGCTGTTAACGAAGCGACACCCAGTAGGACAAACCCCATGTGTGAGACCGACGAATAGGCAATCATGCGTTTCAAATCTTTTTGCGCCAAAGCATTCAGGGCACCGTAAATAATCGAAACAATGCCAATCAGTGCCAGCCACCAATTGGTTAGGGCGGCCATGTCCGGAAAAATGCTGTAACATATGCGGATGATACCATATCCGCCGATTTTGAGCAAGATACCGGCTAAAATAATCGAAATAGGTGTGGGCGCTTCCACGTGCGCATCGGGAAGCCAAGTGTGCAACGGCACGATAGGTACCTTAATGGCAAAGGCGATAAATAGGACGATAAACCCGACCAAACGGGCTGGAACACCTAGCACGTTATGCGTATTGGCCATATAGGCAAAGAATGATCCCTCTACATAGTTCTGTGGGTGCATCATGTGCAACATGTTGAACGTATGCGCCCCTGTCTCGGGGTTGGTGACCGAAAAATACAAACCGACAATCACCAACAACATGAAAACGGAACCAAAAAGCGTATAAATGAAAAATTTGATAGCCGCATATTCTCTCCGCTCGCCACCCCATATGCCGATCAGGAAGTATAAAGGCAACAGCATGACTTCATAGAACACATAGAACAAGAAGAAGTCCAGTGCGCAAAATATGCCCATCACGGCCATATTTAAAATCATGAGCAACGCAAAATAGCCTTTTGGACTTTTGGCGATATTCCATGAAGCGCCAATGCCCATCAGCATCACAAATGTACTCAGCAAGACCAATGGCAATGAAATTCCATCAATTCCTACAAAATAATCGATTTCCAGTTTTCCAATGGCTCCCAATTCCATGTGTATCCATGGTAATTGTTCTACAAACTGAAAATCGTTGGCGCTGTCAATTCCCCCTAAATTTGGGTCAAAATGTACATACAGATATCCGGCCAATATGAATTGAACCATTGTAAAACCCAATGCGATATATTTATACGATCCTTTGGAAGAGACGGGCAATGCCAAGATAAGCAAGCTGGCCAGCAAAGGTAAAAATATGAATATGGATAATAGTCCCATTTTTATCGAATTATCAAATATAAAATTCCTAAAACTACGACGGTGAATGCAAAGCCTAAATACGCCTGCAACTGGCCGTTCTGAACGTGTCGCACCAAGTGGCCAATGTAATAGGTCGTATTGGCAGCTAAATTGACAAACCCATCCACGATATACTTATCTATCCAATGTGTGGCCGTGGAAATTCCTGTTGTAAATCTTGTCAGTAACTTGGTTGCCCCATCGATGATATGCTTGTCAAACCAATATAGGGCGAGACTCAATTTTTCCGTGCCCTGTACAAATACCCTATTATTAAATTCGTCCAAATAACCCTGATGGGTAGAAAACAAAATCCATTTACTTTCAGCCTGCAAAGGATAAGCTTTTTTTACGTACCATTTCCATCCGATAAGCCAGGTGATCAAGGTGCCGACGGTTAGGAAAACAGGAATAATGGTATGTGCTAGGGGTACGACCGTGAAAGTCATGTTGACATGGAGGCTTTCCATGAGCCATGAATGGTGATAATTCAATGGGTTCAAGCTATAGCCAATAAATAAGCAACCGATGACGAGAAAAACCATGGGAATAAGCATGGCCACTGGCGCTTCGTGCAAGGAAATTGGCTCCTTAATAGCCTCTTCATGTGTGAATGTTCCAAAGAAGGCTTTGAAAATCAACCGTCCGATATAGAAAGCGGTCAAAAGGCTGACGATGATAAGGGCAATAGGAATGAGGATACGTCCTCCACCAAGATGACTTGCCCACTCATAGGCAGAAATCACAATACTATCCTTGGAAAGGTATCCCGATGTGAGTGGAAAACCGGCCAATGCCAATGAGGCTATTGCCATTAGGATAAATGTCTTGGGCATATATTTGCGTAACCCACCCATCTGGCGTAGGTCTTGTGGGTCGATATCCAGACGATAATGCGCTTTTAAGTGGGCCATCTCATGTATCACTGCTCCTGCACCCAAGAAAAGTAAACATTTGAAAAAGGCATGGGTGGTTAAATGGAACATAGCAGCATCCCAAGCGCCTATACCAACCCCCACCATCATAAAACCCAACTGGGAAATGGTGGAAAAAGCCAATATTTTTTTGATATCGTATTGCCCCAGAGCAAAAATGGCAGCTGTTGTCGCCGTGAGGGTGCCAATTACCGCAATGATCAGCAGTACCGTATCGTTAAATAAGGGGAATACGCTACACAAAAGGAACACGCCCGCAGCTACCATGGTCGCGGCGTGAATCAAGGATGATACCGAAGTAGGTCCCTCCATGGCATCGGGTAGCCAGACATGCAGTGGAAACTGGGCTGATTTTGCCATTGCTCCCAAGAAGAACGCAACACCGGCTACCGTTATCCAAAGGGTGTTCTTGTCGACCACCTGCCAACTGCCGTCGTTTAGAAACCCTTTCATAAAAACACCTTCGGTACCAAATAAATCTACTATATCGAGCGTTCCGAAATGGGAAAATAATAACGATAAACCAATCAGAAAGCCGATGTCGCCAATCCGATTGACCAAGAACGCTTTTTTGTTGGCTTGCACGGCAGATTCCCGGGTAAACCAAAAACCGATTAAAAGATAAGACGAAAAGCCCACTAGTTCCCAAAAAATGTACATCTGGAACAAATTGATGGAAACCGTTAATCCCAACATCGCAAAGCAAAACAAGCTTAGGTACATCCAATAGCGATGTATGCCTTCGTCGCCTTTCATGTATGCACGGGAGTAGATATGCACGGGTAATGCGATAATGCAGACCAACAACTGCATCAAAACTGTCAGATTATTGAGTAGGATGCCAAAATGGAAAGGGCTTTTCCCAATAACAAACCATTCCCATCGCTGGCTCATCGTTGTGCTGTGCCAAACTTCCATAAACACGCCCAATAGGCACATAATCGTACTACCTGCAATAGCCAACAGGCCAATGTTTCCTGACTTCGCTTTCTTTCCCAATAGGGCTTGAACCAAAAAGGCCAGAAAAGGCAACAGCACAACAATCATGCTGGCATAAATGGGCGATATGTTGAGCAACGTGTCCAATTAATCTTTCAGTTCGTGGATTTTTTCAGGATTTATGGTCTTGTAATGTCGATAGACGTTGAGGATAATAGCGAGCCCGACGGCCACTGCTGCCGCGGCTAATACAATAGCGAATAAGGCAAATATCTGCCCGCCATAGTTCTCCTTGTCGTATTTCCCGAAAGCTACAAAGTTCAATATCGCGGCATTGATCATCAGCTCGATGCCCACCAAAATCATGATGGCATTTCTTTTGGCCAAAACGGCATACAAGCCAATGCAAAAGATGCAGGCACTCACGACTAGGAAATGTGTTAGCGTAATCATGTATTGTCCTCCTTTCGGGAAAGATGAGCCGCACCAATCAAGGTCATCATCAAAAAAATGGAAATAACCTCGAAGGGCAAGATGTATTGGGTCATGAATTTAAAACCCAAAGTTTCAACCGTATTATCGGTCGGGAGAATGACTGTTCCCTTGGCTTCTGCTTCTGATATCCAATGGGGTAAATGTTTCCCCCATGAATGAAAGACATAGACCATGATGGCTAAGAATGCTGTAACCAGCAAAGCCGATTGCCAGTTAGGTAAAGAAATGAACCGCTTGGAGGTGTTTTGAAGATCATCCAGCAATTCCCGATTGGAAAGCATGAAGGCAAAAATCAATAAGATCAGTACGCCACCTACGTAGACGAGTATTTGCGTGATGGCTACGAAATCAGCCAAGGCAAAGAGATAAAGCCCGGCCATAGCAAACAGAACAACGAAAAACAGAAACAATGCACGGGCGGTGTTTCGCAAGTTGACAACTAAAAAAGAGGCAGTTACGGCTAATAAGGCAAAAGCGTAGAACACGATTTCTTCTATGGTCATGGTTTCTTTTTTGCCGCCTCCTTCTCAGCTTGAAAACGTGTCCACTCTTCTTTGCGCTTGGCTACTTCCTCTTCGGTCATGTCAGAGAATTCGTAGATTAGATCGGACAGATGTGGTGTTGTTTTATCGTACTGATCGGTCATGGTAATACATTCCGTAGGACAAACAACCGTGCACAGCCCACAGTACATACACTTGGCCATGTCGATGTCAAATTTGGCCGGGTACAAGCGTTTTACACTTCCATCCGACGTTTTGCCGATGGCTTCAGGGGACTTGATGGATTGAATATCGATACAATCTACCGGACAGGCTTTAGCGCATAGATCACAGACAATGCAATCGTCTATTTCCACATGTAATTGGTAACGGGCGACTTCCGGAATCGGCATTTTCTCCTTGGGATATTGTACCGTCGTCACCCCCTGTTGCTCTTCAAAATAGTTTTCGTCGCGAATATCGATCGTGCCCCGTTTTTTCCGGGCGGCAAAAAGGTGCCTCACTGTTAAGAACAATCCCTTAACAGCCGTTAAAAATCCTTGTATGGTCGTTTTTAATACCAAAGTCTTATCCGATAACGCCTATTCTCCACAATCCTGATATGGCCATACATGCAAAAGCCACAGGAATCAATATCTTCCAGCACAATGTCAGTAGCTGGTCGGCCCGAAAACGGGGCAAGGTCCAACGTATCCACATTTGGACGCCGACAACCAATAACGACTTGCTTAATGTCCAAAATATACCCCAGCCCAATCCAGTAGTCCAGTCGGCCAAGCGAAGGCTGCCAATGTTAGGTAGCGGAGAGTTCCAGCCCCCCAAAAAGATGACAACCCCTAATATAGCCACCAAAAACATCATAGCGTACTCCGCCAAAAATAAAAAAGCGAACTTAATACCACCGTATTCTGTATGAAAACCCCCGATCAATTCTGATTCTGCTTCGGGAATATCAAAAGGGGCTCTGTTGCATTCTG
>JBEBRE010000028.1:0-27969 GCA_040394995.1 Sphingobacterium wenxiniae | reverse complement strand
TTAAAAAATGTTAAAGACGAACAAACGTAGACTATTATGAACATATTAGCGTTTTATGTATAGGTAGATGAGTTTTTTCATAATAAGTAGTTAGGTTAATAATTGGTTAGTAAAAGTAAAAGCCCGAAGTTCCCCACTTCGGGCTTTGCTTTTGATGAAACGGAAGAAGGATTAACCATAAAAGATAGCGGGACTAAACATAGCGTTCTCTGACAAATTCGCTTAATCCGAAATGATTACTACAACAATCCTCTCGCCTTAATTTCCAAATATTTATTAATGGCATTGATGGTGAGGTGTTCAGGAGCAGTATAAATTGTTTGAATACCTTGTCGGTTTAGTTCCTGAATAATCAACTGTTTTTCATAGACAAATTTCTCGGCGATAATTTGGTTGTAGGTATCGATAACCTTTTTACCTTGCTGTCGCGCCATATCCACGAGTTCGGTATTCTTGAACATTACAACCACCACAATATGCGTTTTGGCCAGCATGCGTAGGTAGCTCATTTGGCGATTGAGCGCGTCAATAGTTTCAAAATTAGTATATATCATCAATAACGAACGCTTGTTGATATGCTTATTGGAAAAGGAATATAAGTTGCCAAACTCTGTCTCTTCAAATTGAGTTGTAATGTTGTACAGCTGTTCCGAAATCAAGCGCATTTGGTTGTTCCGTTTCTCTGCAGGCACATGGTCACCTACCTGTTTGGAGAACGTCAGCATCCCCGCTCGGTCCTGCTTTAATATAGCTGCATTTGCCAGCACCAACGTGGCATTGATGGCATAATCCAACAGTGTCAATCCGCCGAAAGGCATGCGCATCACCCGTCCCACGTCAATAAGGGAATAGATGGGTTGCGACTTTTCCTCTTGGTATTGGTTAACCAAGAGCTTTTTGTGCTTGGCCGTAGCCTTCCAGTTCAGATGTCGGTATTCATCCCCTCGTACATACTCCCGTATATGGTCAAATTCCAACGTTGCCCCTATTTTACGTATACGTTTGATACCCAATTCCACCAACCGATCGGTCGTCGCCAAAAGTTGGTACTTACGCATTTGTATAAATGACGGATAACACGGCAGACTGACCGGTTTCTCCAGCTTAAATTTACGCTCGAACAATCCTAAATGGTGCACCAGCACATGGCAACGGTGGAAGATATATATCCCTCGGGAAGTAGGCCTGACCTGATAAGCCATTGCCTTGATTTCTTTTGGCTTCAGTTTTGTCCGAAGATCCAGATTCCGAATCTGCAATTGTACCGGAAATTCTTCAATGACCCGTGCTTTTACCGAAATGGGGTAGTAACTCGTTAAGTGTATTTCCATTGGATTTTCATCGCCATTGGAGAGCTTTTCCGGATAGAGGCGTTCAATTTCTACCCGATTTTTCCCGAAGTACAGAAAAATAAGATCCCACAAGCACATCCCAAAAAACAGCAAAAAAAGCACAGACACAGGCACAAACAGCTCCTTTACAAAAAAAGAAAGCAAGAACAGTGTAGCCATGAGCAACAAACTGTTAAAAAAACGGTTGGTGAGATATAAACTTCGGATAAAACGCATTATCTTGGTATTTCGATGCCGTCTACGATCTGCTTGACGATATAATCTGTCGTAAACCCTTCCATTTCTTTTTCAGGTGTAAGCAAGACCCTATGTCCTAAAATGCTTGGCGCAACATATTTCACATCGTCTGGCGTGATAAAGTCACGACCCTGCAGTGCTGCATTGGCTTTCGCTGCTTCCAAAATAGCAATAGAGGCTCTTGGCGATGCCCCTAATGTGAGGTTGGGGTTCTGACGGGTATGGAAAATCACATTGGCAATGTAGCTGAACACATCCTCATGTACATAAACCAACTTAATCAAATGCTGAAAATGCGAAATCTCATCCACGCTAACCACCACCTGCACCTGATCTTCCTTATTTTTAGCTTTTTGCCCATGGTGCTCTTTCAATATTTCAATTTCTTCGGCCAATTGCGGATAATCCATATTGATTTTGAACAAAAACCTATCCAACTGTGCTTCGGGCAGACGATACGTCCCTTCGTGCTCAATAGGATTTTGTGTCGCAAAAACCACAAAGGGTTGCGGAACGGCATACGTATTACCATCTGCCGTTACCTGCCTTTCGGACATACATTCGAACAGCGAGGATTGGGTTTTGGCTGGTGCACGGTTGATCTCGTCTATCAGCACGATGTTGCCAAATATTGGTCCTTTCTTAAAATGGAACTCATTGGTTTTAATATCCAAAATAGAAGATCCTGTGACGTCCGATGGCATCAGATCCGGCGTAAATTGGATACGCTTGAAGTCTCCACTGATGCTTCTGGCAATCAGTTTGGCCGTCAGTGTTTTTGCCACCCCCGGCATCCCTTCTATCAAGGAATGCCCAGAAGCCAAAATAGAAATCAACAGCTTATGAATCACGTCGTCCTGCCCCACGATTACCTTCTTCACCTCTTGCTTCACGGCATCCATTTTATCCTTCAAAGCCACAAGATCGATCCTGTTCTCAAAACTCGGTTCGTATTTATTTTCTAATTCACTCATAGCATATTAGCTTTATTTTTAAATTCTTCTATTGTTTGGTTGATGGCCATCAATTCCCTATCCGTAAATGAGCGGCGCTTCCGGCCATCTATCAGCATCGCAATGAGCTGTTGGGAATCGGCCAAAGGTGTTCCCGAGCGCATGGACAAATGCTTGGCAAAATCTTCGTCTTCCAATTTCAGGATGTCTAGTTGGTATTGCGTACGCAAGTCGTATAAGAAATATTCTATTTTTTTATGCACCAAGTTACCGGGATTACCCGTTTCATAATACAGCGTAGCAATGGTCTTGGCAAACTCTTTCGACAAATTAGGCTCCGGCTCGACGATCTCAACAGCCCGGGATTCCCGCTTGCTCTTGAACAGCAAGAACAATATCAGGGAAAACAAAAGGATATACCAAGCCTGTCGTAGCCCATCGTTCAGTAACAGGACACGCAGAGGTGTCTCCGGTACCTCATCTGTTTGGTAGTAGTCATCGTACCAGATAATATTTTTGTTTTGCGCCAGCTTCAGGGTTGCCGCCGCATATATATAATTTTCCCGTTGCAACATATAATAGTTGGTAAACATCAACGGTTCAAGGTGCAACAGGAAACGTCCTTTGCCATGCTTCACTTCGATGAAGTTGGGGAGTTGCTTCCCTTCTACCTCATAATAGCCGATAATGTTGATATTCGAGCTATCCAACGCATAAAACAGGCCGGGATACTCCAGGTCTTTGTAATAAGCTGTCGTACCATCGTTTAACGAGAAGGGCCTGTCTTCAAAATCAAATACATCCCCAAACGTCTTCGGATAATAGAAATCTTGCTCCACACCCAATGTATCCAACAGATTGTTGTAAAAGTCGTTCGCAGATATAAAGACCTCCCCTCCCTGCTCCGTGAAGGAAAGCAATTCGTTAACGACTTCGGACGAAGTATCAAAATAATCTACAATGTAAATCAGACTAGTCTCTTTTTTCTCGGCCAAAAGGTCTCGAATGTGCGGATATGTATTGTTGGAAAATTCTTCAATCCGTGTTTCAGAGCCCAATATATGAGATAACTCTGCATGAGCGACATACAATCCATATGGTATTTTGTGCCGTTGGTTATACGAACGGTTCCAATCGATGGGTTCCACGCGTGTCACATCGATGAGGCCGATCACCAGCAAGGTCAGTCCTAACAATATCAATCCAAACTTCGTTGCATTTTTCATTTCCACTTCGATTGAAATTGTAAGAAGTAGCGAGCATATTCCTCATACTTCGCCTTGTCCAAGATCATATTTCCAAACCATACCCGATTGAAAATGTGCACATTGCGTTCAAATTCTTGTTTAAGCTCTACATGGTCAATTTCCTCGATAAGCTCTACATTGGTCTTGGTGTGCTTCCATTTGATAAGCTCTTTTCTGGCCAATAGCTGTATGTTCAGCAAGTTCAGGTAGCGAATAGCCAGGGCATAGTTGTTGTCTTTGGCGGCCTGTTCGATGTAGTTCATGAGGTCTACATCCATCAGGTTTTTCTCTACAAATTTGATTTCCGTTTCTTCATCGGAGGCCTTTTCTGAATGGGCCAATAGTCGATTGCCCGAAAACAGCACCCGATAAATAATGAGGATGAGCACCACAATGGCAATCACAGCCAATAGTTTATAGAACCAGTCCCCAAATTCCAAATAGCTCATGTCGGGCATCAGATTTTGAATCCACGTGCCGATTCGCTTCCAAACCCTTTCCAAAATATTTGTTTGGAATGCCTCTTCCTCGTAATTAAACTCATCAGACCGATACCTGCCCTGCATTTCCAAAAATGCCGTAGAATCGACAGTCGGAATTTGTTCCAACCGTGCTACACCGTCATAATACCCTTCTTCCAGATAATCATCCGCGGATATAACCGTTGCCGACGGCAACGTGTCCAAAGGTTGCGGGATGATGCTTTCCAACGTATCGCGCTGTTGCGCCGACAATGTCGTTGCCAAAAGCACAAAAACCAACAACGAAAACACTTTATTGCGCATCTTCCTCCCTTCCTAAGTGCTCGATTTTCTCATAGACGTTCTCTCCATACTGCATCTCTTTGGCCGTTTCATAAATAATGCCATAGACCAAAACCGAAAACATATAGTAAACGAGATAGAGCAATACCACGAGTGTACCCCCAATAGCCGTCAACATCCTTCCCAAAAAACTATCGAAAAAGGTGTTTTCAAATCCAACCGTGTTGTATGCTATGATCCCTAAGACAATGGTCGGCATCAAGGTCAGCATCATGAGCAAAACCTGAAAAACAAAACTGACTACATAAGAAGAAACACTATAGTCTATAAACTTTCCCTTTAGGATATCCAACGTTTTGTGCATGGATTCCGTTGCCCCAAGATAGCCTTCCCGATAGAACAAAAAGGCGCAGAAAAACCAAACACCAATGAATGAAGCTAAAATGCCTGCAGCGAAACTGCCAATAAACGGAATAAATACCATAATGCCCATCGCAATCATCAGGGGAACGGCGATAATAAGTCCGGCAACGATCGACACAAGCAAAAATTTGAGATATTGGCCAAAATGTTGCTTAAAGGACTTCCAGACATCCGTAGAATCAAAATCAGTAGATCTCTTTTGCTTCAGTAACAGAAAATACTCAATAGCCAATCCAAAAAAGACCATGCTGACCACCAACAGGATGAAGAATCCGACCAAAAGCAGTACAATCAGTTCGGCAGAGTCCTCGATATTGGTAGTAGATTTCAGATTAACACGTGTTGTCCCGTAATAGATCAGCACCAGCATCAAGCACAATGGAATAATGGCTAACCGAAAAATAGTCTGGAAAAAATGTTTTAAAACAATACGTAACAGATTGATAAAATCCTGTACGATCTCACCTAGCTTGCGCTCTTTTCGAAACTCAAAATCTATTTCCATCCGTTGATTTTTGCTAACTGATAAGGTCTGATCACATAAAAATAAAGGATGGCCACAAAGGACAACACAATGACAGCCACGCACATCCAAATGGAAAACTGGTAGTGTCGGGTGACAAAGCCCTCTAAAAAGCCTGCAACGATAAAAAACGGCACTGTGCTAACCAACACCTTGGAGGCTGTTTTCATGCTTTGCTTAAACGATTCCACTCGAGTGTACGACTTCGGGAAGAGCATGCTATTACCCACGGCAAGCCCGCAACCTCCGGCAATGACAATAACCGAAAGCTCGATGGCTCCGTGTATCCAAATGGCTGACATGGCCTCTTCCAACACGCCGTGTTGATAAAACATATAGTGAAAGGCCCCTACCATAACACCGTTGTTGAACAAAATAAAGCCTGTTCCCACACTAAAGAGAAGGCCAAAGGCAAATGCCAAAAACGCCACGCGAACATTGTTTATCGTAATGCCCAAAGCCGAACCAAGGGCACTCCCATCGCCATACACACCGGCAGGATTGCCTTCCTCGATATTCTTAATGCTCATATCCACGTATCGGTCACCCAAAATAAGCCGCACAAAGTCTAAGTCGTAATGGGATGAAATAACGCCAATGCCGATAGCGAGGGAAAAGATGAGCAAAGAATAAAGCAGTTGCTTCCGAATGATCCATATCGCCTGCGGAATGTCTTTTTGTATGAAACGGAGAAGCTGATTTTCTGATGATTTTTGATCCCTGTACAACAATTGATGAGCCAATATGGACAATTCATTCAGATAATCCTTGGTTTTCGATCTGGGGTAGAACGTCTGTGCATACGCCAAATCGTTTGTCAGTTCGATATAATTAGAAGCCAAAATATCCGGATCAACATTGATTTTATTTCTTAAATTATTTTCAATTAAAATCCATTTTTCTTTATTTCGTTCAATAAAGGACGCTTCTCTCATTTGTTTTATGCATCTTTAAGTGAAAATTGAGCCGTTAGCACGTGATGAAGCCATGAGGTTTCTAAATAACGCGTTAACTATAACATACTCGTTACTAATATATGAATAAACTATTAATAAACACACCGCAGAATGTGAAATTTGAATACAATTTGGCTTCGTTGGGATCACGCATCATTGCTTTTGGCATTGATTATTTCCTCATCATATGTTATGCTCTTTTTGTGTTCTATCTTGTAAGTAGTTTGGGATTATTCAATGTTTCAGACGACTGGCTCCTTATTGGTGTTTACATGCTGTTGCTTTTGCCTTGTTTCTTCTATACATTCTTAATGGAAACCTTTTTTCACGGGCAGACCGTGGGAAAAATGGCCATGAAAATCAAAGTGGTTAAAATCGACGGAACACGAGCCAATATTTATCAGTATTTTATACGTTGGGTGTGCACTATCATCGATATTTTTCTATGCGCGGGCGCCTTGGGCATCAGCAGTATCATCGTGACTAAAAACGCGCAACGCATAGGTGATATTGCCGCCGAAACAGCCGTTATTAGTACCAAACAAGATACCGCTATTCAGCAAACTCTGTTTGCTGAAATCACGAAAGAATACACTGTGACCTTTCCCCAAGTGATGAAGCTCAGCGACAAGGATGCCAATACTATCAAAGATATCTACAAAAAAGGCTATGAAAGAAAGGATTACAACATCATTTTGGCTTTAAGCAACAAGCTGGTTAGGCTTTTGGACGTTAAACCCCAAATGCGCCCCGAGGAGTTTATTGATGTTGTGATAAAAGACTATTATTATACCTTTCGGGATAAATAATAATTTTGCTTATTCATAACCTACGCTCTCCTCCACTCTCGCAAGCTCGACATGACAAATGTGGCGTGTGACTTTGTAACCGCCTTTCTTTGTCATCCCGACGACAGGAGGGATCTAATATAGATGTCTACGCTCCTTCAATTATTGCAAGTTTATAAACTTGCTTTATTTGTTCTTCCAAGTTACCTGCCTACCGCAGCTACGGTGTACACACAAGTTTTTATACGGCTGGCATATAGGCTGATGCGATGCAATCGCACTTCTCGGAACGTCCTCGTTACAAACGAGGACGAGACCTTAATCTCCCTCGTTTGCAACGAGGGTGGAGGAGCTTGACGTTTGCAACGTCACAAAAACAAGCCATCGTAAAGATGTGTGTACAGGGCCGCTACCGCAGACAGGCACTGCGTTAAAACTTGAAAGAGTGCGAGATTATGGTTGCTTATTCATAACGCAGGGATTCCACAGGATCCAATCGCGATGCTTTTTTAGCCGGATAAAAGCCTGAAGCAGCACCCACACCAATGCAGACCGAAATGCCCAATATCATCCATCGCCACGGAATGATGAAATCGGCTCCCAAAGCGATGGCCAGTATATTGCCGATGGAGATGCCCAAAATAATCCCTGCCAAACCACCCATCACACATATCACAATAGCCTCCATTAAAAACTGCTTGCGGATGACACTTGGCGTAGCGCCGATGGCCTTACGTACCCCAATTTCCCGTGTGCGCTCTGTAACCGACACCAACATGATATTCATCAAACCGATGGAGGCACCAAGGAGTGTGATAAATGCAATCACAATCGCACCCATCGTTACATAAGAAAGGTTTTCCATCAGAATCTGGGCCACGGCATCTGATTTGACAATTTCAAAATCATTGCCCTGCTTGGCATTCAATCCCCGAATTTTCCGAAAAGTGGCCGTTGCTTCGCCTTCAGCCGATTCCATTTTGAAGGGATCGGAGGTCATGACCGTTATGACATAGGATGGATTGGATCTACTCATCATGGCGCGCCCACGAGACAATGGCACGAAACAAGCTTTATCCGCACCAAAACCAGCGCTGGAGCCCTTGCTCTCCAAAATACCTATCACGGTAAACCGTTCGCCACCGAGCGTGATGTGCTCACCAATTGGATTTTTTCGGTTTTTGAATAGCTTACCCCGAATCTCTTCGCCAATAATGACCACATTGCTGGCCTTTTCCACATCTTGCGTTGTCAAGTTTCGGCCATCGGCAAGTTTATAGCCTGAAGTTTGCAAATAGTTTTCATCTGTGCCGATAACGCCAATATTGGGATTCGTTTTTTCGGCTTGATACTTTGCCGTTGCTCCCCAAGTGACATTGGCACTCAAAGAAACCAGTGCATCAAAGTCAAAGTTCTCCTTAAATTTCAATGCGTCCTGATAGGTGATCGAGGGAAAAACTTTGGCTCGGCTTCCACCATCACCTATCCGCACATTCACACCCCGGTTACGAATATTGAACGAATTGGATCCCATGGAAGAAAATGAATTCGTCAGCGAACTCTGGATCGCATCGATGGATGTCAACACACCAATCAGTGCCATAATACCGATGGCAATAATTAACGCTGTCAAGAATGTACGAAGCTTGTTGCTCACAATGGATTGCAAGGCTAGCTTCACATTTTCTCGGTAGGACATGTTTACAGACATCGGAAAAATCTTTGTCCCAAATTACTTGAAATAATGCATAAAAACAAAAGACGATGTAAAAAGGTCTGTTTTGCCAAGTTAAACATAGCCGCAGTTCGACAACACCTTCAATGGATACGCTTTTATTATTTCAACCAGACAGGTGCGAAACGCAGGCGCCTGCGTAGGGCTGTGCTATTTTTAACCTTCGAATATCATTTTATACATGTCAAATCCTTGTGCCCAATAGTCTTTGTGGATTTCTTTTAGTGCAAAGCCGTGTTTTTCATAAAATTTATACGCAAGCTGAGATGTTCTTACGGAAATTATTTCAATGCTGTCCATTGATTTAAGCAATTCAATTCTATGTTTCAATAATTTACCACCTATTCTAATTCCTTGAAAATTCGGATTGATAATGTCCCAGCTAATTTTTCCAATTTTATAATCATTTTCAAAATTAATTCCTCCAGAACCAACTATTTCTTTATTCAATTCGACAACAAAGTATTTTTCAACTTCATTGTCCATATAATCCTTAAAATCATCAACTTCACTTACATCGAAATACTTGGGTACATTTGATCGTAAAATCTCAATCAATTTAGGCTTATCATAAATATCATATTCTCTAATTATCAATTCATTATCCATTTTTCAGATTTTGCCAAAAAGATTTTTATTAACCGTCAAATTACTCCCGCTTGCGCACGCGTACCGCGTATGCATATATAAAAACAAACTAACCCATAAAAAAGATTAGATGCACATGGCTTGGCATAATGCACCAACAGAATAATTCGAGCCTACCAAAACAGCATAAAACACCTCTTTCGATAGGCATTTTATGTTTTTTGAGATAGCGTTGCGCGACTATCTAACGGCGTGCCACACTTGTGTTCGTCCCAAGAGCGAAAAGCCCACATAGCCGCGCACATTTAACTTATCACCACTGCGCGTAATAGTACATTTATACGTCTTTCCATTTTTGGGATCGGTAATAGTGCCGTTCGTAAATTCGTCTCCACTTTTAGATAGCCCTCGTATAATCTCCAAACCCAACAGCGGTTTGTTTTTGCGATCATCTTTACAGTTTACGCATTTGTCGTTTTCAGGTTTTATCAGTAATTGCGTAATCTTACCATAATATTTCCCGTCGGATTTCTTGAAAATTTCTACGATCGATTTGGCTTCGCCACTTTCATCGTCTACGGTTTTCCACTTACCCACGACTGGGTCATTGCCCTGTGCAAAAACAAAGACACTGATAAAAATCCCCAAGATGATCGTTATTACCTTTTTCATCATAACATATTGTTTTTAAAGTTGATAAAAACCTGAACGGCGATTTTTGTTGATGTGTTTTTTGAATCGTATCCTAGACAGGTTTCCTGCTTTTTCCGTTTATAATCCCATTCTCAAATATACAAAATTTTCTATGCAAGCATAATATATTTAAGATTTGACTCTTATAATAGGCTAAGGTTCAATGTAAAAAAGCTAAGACCAAACCTTTTAAAACATCACTTTATTAAGAATTGGCACTTTTTTTGACCCCAATCAATAGATTTGGTGTTTCTTTAAAATTACGTGTATTATGAGATTTATTATTAGCTTATTCGTTACAGGCATTGTGATTGCTCTTGCAGCTTATATCGTCCCCGGAGCACATGTAGCCAATTTTTGGTGGGCCATCGTCACAGGCTTGATGATTGGTTTGGTGAATGCTGTAGTAGGTGGGATACTCCGTTTGTTCACCTTTCCGTTAAACTGGTTGACATTTGGGCTAGTATCGTTCATCATCACCGTTCTGATGATTATGTTGACCGACAACCTGATGGGAAGCAAATTTGACGTGGATGGCTTTTGGACAGCTACATTATTTGCCATTGTAGTGGCTATTTTCGAAATGATTTTCGGCGGGATAGGCGCCTCAGGTGATAAAAGGGGAAACGACTAAATTGAATTAGGCCGGAAACAAAGTCTCCTTAATCGTATCGGATTCCCCTGTTTCGTTCTTTATGGTAATTCGAGTTCGACATAAATGGGATAATGGTCAGATATTACATCTGTCATATCATTTTTCAGAACAATACTTTTAACCACGTATTTGGATGCCGTAGCATTGCACCATAAGAAGTCAATCCGTTTCGGAATCCCGGTATTGCTTTTTTTCAATTCGCCTTTGCCACTTTTAAACGTCGGTAGGCTTTCCGTGAATTCGGACGTGAACAGTTTATAGGAATCTTTAAACCCAGCCTCTTCCAGTTTGCCCAACACGGTATAATCAATCTGTCCGTTGTTGAGGTTACGGATGTGTTCCTGTTTCTGTTCCTGATCCTGCATGGCTTTCAATACTTCTTCCCCATATGCCTTGCTATCGGATGCTACCAAGGCATTAAAGTCTCCCATAATAAGAATAGCTTCATCTTGGGGAATTTCTCTTGTCTGCGCGATAATGTTTTCGACTTCCTCCAACCGTTTTTGATAACTAAAAGGAGAAAAATGGATCACAAAAAGATGTATGCCCCGTACTTTCGCATAGATATAGCTATGCCACATGTTTTCCGTTACCTTTTTAAAATTCACCATCGGTGTTTTGGAGGTCAATGCAACCGGGAATCCATCTTCTTTGGACTGTAGTGCATAAGGATGCCTGTAGCGTTTCGCCAATTCCTCCAACGATCGTTGTGTCCAGCCGTTCATCTCCTGTGTTGCCACGATATCGGGATCCAAGTTATTCACCAAAGCGACATATCGCTCTATGTTCACAGTGTCTTTCTGTAACCCATAAAGCACGTTATAGGATAAGATCTTAATCTTTTCTTGTCCAATGGCGACATCATACATCACCATGAATAAAATTAGGGGCAGGATGACTCTTCTCATCTTGGTTGATATTTTTGCACAAATTAGGAAAGCCAAGCTAATTATGCAAGTGCATTACCCACTTCTTTATTGTCTGTCGGCCATCCCCCTAAACGCTCACCTTGTCCATCAGCGTTGTGAAGAGGTGGCAAAATAGGCTTTATTATGGTATCTAAAATGGCTCATAAATGTCATGTTTCGACGTCGCTCAACATGACAATTTATTGCCTATCAACGCTGTCAGTTTGTTTCGCAGAGCGCTTCGGGGCTCTGCGACTACGCTTAGAATGACAGCAGAAGAACTTGCTTGGGCGCATCCCAAATTCTTTCAGCTTACTGCACTGCCCCTTCAGAAAAGCTTGATGCTGGTCGTGCGGAGGCTCGTTTCTTTTTCTTGGGCTTCTTCATCTTATTTATCCAAATGAAAACGCCGGTTATGGGAAGCGATGTTGCAACCAAACAGCTGATAAAATACAGCAATTTAGTGAACGGACCATAGACATCCCCAATATGTAAGGCCTTAATGGAAGAACCAATACGATTGCGGAACGATTTTTCACGGAAGATATCTTTTTCCAATACTTCGCCTGAATATTGGTCTAAGATTAGTTTATCCCCGGCCGAAGGAGCAAAGAATCCGACTCTATTTTTTGTTATGGCGAGTGTTCCCGTACTGTCCGATGCAAAATTAATGGTAATATCTCCATCGTAAGGCAAAGTCTTATTAACGGCAAGGATAGTTTCTTCTACTGTCATGGTTGCTTTACCATCGACAATGGTCGAAACAGGTTTTGCCTTTTCCTCTTTTGGAGCATTTGGATTTTGATATGTACCCCATGTCTTCTGCCAACCTTCCCGGTACCAATCAAATGACCAGAAAGGTCCCGTCACCGCCATCAAGAAAAGAATAAGCCAGGTGTATAGCCCCAATGTATTATGCAGATCGTGGTTAACACGTTTCCAGTTAGCGGACCAACGAATCTTAAGTCCATTTTTCCATGTGCGTATTTTTTTCGGAAACCAAATAACGAGTCCCGTCATTACGCCAAGTAAAAACAATAAAGTAGCCGTCCCAGTAATCCAAGAGCCCAGTTTTCGGTTTTCAACGCCCTCAAAAATAGGTTCTTCGATTTCATTTAACAACAACCAACGGTGCAAGCCAAACATTTTTTGCATAAAGTCTGCCGTCTTTGTTTTTACTTCCGATACATCGCCTACCAGTTCTCCCGTGTATGGGTTGACCATCATCTGATTCGGGAATCTCCGACGTGTAGCGCCTCCTTGCGGACCCGAGCCTCCAGGACCACTTTGTGGCTTGGCGACAGCTTCTCCAGAAGGTTTGCCTCCCTTGGGTTTTCTTGCTTCGGACTTGGCAACTTCAGGCATCTGTGTGGTTTCTTTTTTATCTATTATGGTATCGCGTTGTGCCAATGTATTATTACTTGGCCGTTCTCCCCTTACCCTGCGACCATCTTCACCTTCTTCGTCCTTTGCTGGTTTTTGAAAAAGAATAGCTGTAGTTTTAGATGCACTAAACGGTACTTTGATGCCTACAACCTTGCCTTCAATGGAAGGTTTGGCCATTGCCAACAGCGCATCGGGTGAAATTTTCTCACTGGCTTTTTCCACCTTATAGTATTTGGATAGAGCCATTTCTCTAAGTTCCGTGTTATAGACGTAAATTGTTCCTGTTAAACAGACCACAAAAACAATAATTCCTGAAATCAATCCGCCCCACAGGTGAATGTCATTAAAAAACTTGCGGACTTTCAGCCAAATGGACTTATCTTTCTCTTTTTTACTCATTTCTCTCTTCTCTCATTTAGATTTTAAAAGCAAAATCAGGTAAGGCCGTGAAGCCTACCTGATTTATGCCATAAAAGGGTATTATGTTGGAATATTAATAAGCGCCTAAATAGAAACTACCCGAAGCGTTTTTCAATTTTGCTCCTTTTGTAACTGCTTTAGTTTTCCAATTAATAACGTAAAGATTTCCATCTTTGCCATTAGGCGACATCGGAACATATACATAGTCCCCCACCACACCGATATTTTGGAATTGACTAAATGTACCTGTTAGAGCCACACCTCCATTTTGGGAAGCTGTAAGTCCAGAAAAACCTGCGTCTGAATCATTTTCAATATTCAATTTTTCTGCTTTTTTTGCATTCAGATCAACCAATGCGACAAAGCCTCCAGCAGTGCTGGTTCTTGTATACAGAACTATGCCTATGCCATCCTTGATATAACGGAATGCTCTAATACCAGCATCCGAAATTCCTAGAGCAGTATTCAAGTTAAAATCGTAAGTATTATCATAATCATTTGTAGATTTGCTAATACGCAATATCTGATGCCCAGAACCCATACTGGTTGCCGCTTGATAGATATTCCCATCAGTTCCTAAGTGTTGTGTCATCGTACGATAGGAAAGGTTATCCGTCTTCGCAACAGTAGATCTAATAATTTTAGGATTTTTCAAAGAAGGATAGTCTACAACATAGGTAACTGTCCCTAAGTCTCTGTCGGTTGTCGTTGCCCAGCCATTAATAACACCACTGTTATTATACGTCACTGTACCATTGATATTATGCCTACGAATTCCTACACCGATAAAAAGCTTATCCTTCGCTTGGTTCAATATAGGCACGTCTGCCCGCCATACATGATAACCTTGCCCTTCTAATTCCGCACCCAAATCAACGTCAATACTGCCTGTATTTGTAATCGCCGTGTTGTCCAAATCGATATTTGCAATCTTTATTTTACCTTTTGGATGGCGGTATACAAAATTGGGAGCAGTTCCCGTATAGGGATCAAGAGCTTCACCAAAAGATACGCCAACACCAATGCCTTCTGCCGCCTTCGTCCAACGCGGAGAAGTGCCTAAGATAACAGCGGTATTCAGCTCATATCCTACCTCTGAATAGCCGTCTCCCTCTCCGGATACCAAATATTTGTTGAAAACACCCCCATTGGCACCAGTGTATTGAATATTATACAAATATTTCCCGTCTTCCGACGCTTGTACACGTGCCGTACGTTGTGATTTTAATTCTTGACCAACTACATACTTCGCTCCTTCCATTCTGAAAAGATCTACTTCATAATTTGGATTGATGGCTTGCTCATGTGTAAGCGCATAAGCACGCGTACCACCATTTCCCGCTACTGGTGGATTTGCATCATCCGGAAATGCTCCTGTCACGGTAATCCACCGTACGTCATCCCCTCCCCCATCTGGATCAGGATTTGGATCGTCACTGCTATTACAGCCCGCTAAAAACAAGCTTGCTATAACAGTGCCGAATAAAGCTCTTTTTAATAGATTTTTTTTCATGTTATTCGTGTTTTTTATGTTATAAAAATTTACTGATTGTATAATTCAATTTAAGATATATACCCCGACCTGGTTTCTGTACGGCAAAGTTGTCGTACAACTCTGCATTGAATGCGTTTTTCAAGTCCACACTCGCAACCAACTTGCCGGACGGAAACCGGTAGCTGGCTCCTATGTCATGTGCTAGTTGTGCAGGCGTGGCAGACCAATCAGGCTGTCCCCAGACAATATAATACCTACCCACATAGCCTGCATTGTAATATAGATTAAGGATGGATTGCTTTTGGAGCACATTGTTCAAGCGATATTGCACATTAGCATTGATAGTAAAAAATGGCTCGTTTGGGACTTGTTGATTATACAAACTATGTGTATTTCCTGTTTCGTCTATCCGGTGTTTAAAAAGGTTGTTGAACTTGGAGAAATTCAGCAACATATTCAAGCGGTTGTCATATATATAGATAATCTCTCCTTCCACCCCTCTCGCTTGTGTCTTGCCAAGATTAACATAACGTGTTGTCTGAATATCGGCATCAGCCTCTTCCTCAATCTCGCTTTCGTCCACAACTTGTTGCGTGATCTTATCAAAGCCATTGCGCCAAAAAGCGCTACCGTAAAAAGATATTTTATTTTTCCCCCAATCTAGGGTACCGAAACGAAAACCAAGGTTATAGTTCACATTTTTCTCCGCATTCAAATGGAGATTGGACAGAATATTGATTTCCGGATCACCGTACAGCTGCGTTTCGTTAGGCATGATATAGGCATTTTCCATAGATGTGATGACAAAGAAGTTGGAAAAGGCGTTATATGACAGCGTTGCACCATAGCCGAAATTGCTGTCAAAAGTAGTAGTATCGTGCCGAACAATGGTATTCTCTCCGTTTTGCCTAACGATCTCGGGTTTGCTTCTTTCTGTCCTATTGGAAGTATATTTACCAAGAAAGTTGGTTTTCAGTCTATTATTTAATGTTTGGGCTTCGTAATTAAACGACACGATATTTTTCGTTAGGACACTTACCGTAACTAAATCTTTGTGAACCGGATTTAACAAATCATTGTCATCTCGATCGGTTGTCTCCAATTTGTGGTTTAAAGAAATACGATGTCCCGGAGCAACCATATAGCCTAGATTAGAACGGGCATTGATGATGGTTCTATCAATTTGTGTCATGGTTTTCGCACCCTGTTGCCCACCTAACGATGTCCTTAATGGCACTCTTTCTCCGAATTCAATGACTTCACGAACGTTACCATCCCAGTTATACGCCAAGCCAACTGTATCTTGTAAATAGGTACCACGGCTACTGCGCACAGCATTGACATTAAGGGACAACCCATCTACAAAAAGATTTTGCTTCACATAGTTTAAACTCAGCACGTGCGCATTTGTCTTTGTAAAACGTCCCACATAAGGTGTGGCCATTGTTGTACCATGCGGAATCTCGTTATAATTATTGGAAACATTATAACCCAAGAAGAACTGATCAGCCCATTTGACATCCGTGAAGCCAGCTTCAAAACGACCACCTATAGATCGATAAGCATCGTTGAATCTCTTCGCCTTGTATGGCCGTGTAATTTGCTGCAGATGATTGACATAGGTTGTTGACCTTCCCCAAGTAGTAAAACTATTATCCGTATATGTATAAAATCCTGAAAAGCGGCTTGAAAACCCACTTTTCTTGTCCCGAAATGTAGCGCCTATATCAGAATTAAATGTGTTAAATGAACCGTAGGAAGTTGCAACGGTAATATTATTACGAGATGCATCTTTTTTTAACACTACATTGATAGCACCACCGACATAATCTCCCGTCAGATGTGAAGGAAGAACTCCTTTATACACTTCGATACGCTCAATCATTGCGGGAGGAATATTGTTTAGATTGAAAGACTGTCCATAAGTAGATACTTCGATACCGTCTAAAAATAATCCAATCGTACTCCCTGACATCCCATTCAAGTTATATTCTACCTGCGATCCTACCCCTCCGTTCTGCCTTACACGCACACCGACAGAGCGGTCCAATAGCTCGTTTGTCGTCAAATTTCTCAAGGAGGCTTCTTTGGTTTCTATTACAGCTACCGCAAAGCCGCCGATTTCCATATCCCGCTTTTCCGTATTGCGGTTGACCGTTACTTCTTCTATATCTACTAAATCCTTTTTATCAACCTGTATGTCAATTTTTTGGGAAGTCCTGTTAACTGTCAATGCTACAATCTTGGATTCGATTTCTACGGAAGTAATACGAATGGCTTGCTTTCCAAAAGGTACATTCTTCAACTCGTACCTCCCTTGAGCATTGGTCATGGAAGCAATATCAAGTCCCTCTATTTTGACGGTAGCGTCGCTGAGCGGGGTACCTTCTTTAGTCCGGACAATTCCTTCTATGGTCGATAACTGCGCAAACGCTGTTAGAAAAGAGCAACTAAGCACAAAAGCCAAGTAGAGGTGTTTCATTATATAATGCGTAATCCGTTAATATTGATGTTGCATTTAGAAATAATCTAAATAAGCAATAAATCGCCTGCAAATATAGACTTAATCTAAATAAAGGGATAACGCGATCGGCAAATAAAGTTATATAATCGGAAATTTCAGGGAACAACCATGTATTTTGGAGCCTACAGATTGTATGATACGTTTGTTAGAATCCAATTTTATTTATGCAAAACAATCGCTTCGAGGTTCGATTTCTATCCACACTGGTCAAAGATACCATTTGTGTTTGGATTCGGATAGATGATCGGATTCTCATGGGTACTAATCCAGATTCCATTTATAAGAAGTTTCGGAATAGGATTTCAAAGACGGGTTCATATCCGATGTTTGCATATTCTCCACTAAAACAATAACCAATATTGCGATCAGGAACATAAAGAAGCTTAGCAGTGCAGATTTTATAGCCGAAGGCAACAACCTGAGACTTATGAAAACGCTATACATGTTAGTTATAATTAAAAATCAGTAAATAAGCAACCCATCGGGTTAGGATATAGAACGAGAGGAAAAGATGGAACGCGACAGGTTATAAATTTTTTCTCGGGCATTACAATTAAAAAAGGTTTTCAAACGGGGAGAATGAAAACCTTAGCTAACCAATTATAAACCTAAATTATGATGGCACAAAGGTCATTCTTTTAGAATTGTTATGCAAATCATTTTATTATTTTGTAGCGATTCGTCTACGCGCCTGAAAAAGACGGTGGCATTGTTGTTACTGAAGAACACGAACTAAGACATTGTTCTTAGTTATTTTTATGTGTTTATGTGAAGCTCCAAAAACTTCATCTATATTTGTGTTCTTAACCACAGCCATGCAAACATTTCGACACCTGCACCAGCCTACCGGAAGAACCATCACGCATTTGGGGAAAGAATATCTATTTTTTGGGGGGACAGCATACCTCGGGCTACTGACGAACCCCAATTATGTTGCCTTATATAAAGAAGGCATTGATCGGTATGGTCTAAACAACGGGACTTCTCGAAACAATAATGTACAGTTGGGCATTTATGATGAGACCGAACGGAACATGGCGCAACGATTCGGCTTCGAGGATGCCGTTTTGCTCTCCAGTGGCTATCTGGCTGCGCAATTGGCTATTCGTCAGCTGGGCCATTTGGGAGAGTTTATCTACGCTCCCGACACACATCCTGCTCTGTGGTTGGACGGAAATCCACTTGTGTTCCAGGATTTTGAAACATGGGTCAGTCAAACAATCGACTATATTAATCATTCCGGAAAAAAAGATTTTGTCATTGTATCGAATACTTTAGATAACTTGAAGCCAAAATACTATGATTTTTCTGCCTTTAGACAAGTTGATTCTTCAAAGAAAGTTTGCTTTTTATTGGATGATTCGCATGGAATCGGCGTTTCAGCAGTGAACAAATGTTTTATAGACCAAACATGTTTTAACTTAGCAAACATCGAACTGGTAGTAGTAGCCTCCTTAGCAAAGGGTATGGGAACGGATGCTGGAATTATCTTCGGCCCGCGACGCATCATCGATTATTGCCGGCGTTCCACACTGTTTACAGGAGCATCGCCATCAAGTCCTGCTTCGATTTATGCACTAAGCTATGGCCAAAACATTTATATCCAATCAGTAGAAAAACTGCAACATAATATCCGATATCTGGATGAAAAATTGTCGAGCGACATCCGTCGGTTGAGCAATTTTCCCGTGTTCACGGTTGACCGGCCAGACATTGCCCAGACTCTTTTGGAAAAAGGTATACTCATTTCAAGCTTTCCATATCCCTCACCTAGCGATCCTCCGATTAATCGGATTGTCGTATCGTCCTTGCATCAGCAAAGCGATCTGGATCTGTTAATAAAGTATTTGTCAGAATGAGCCTCATTACATACAAATCTGAACCAGCGAATAAGAATTGCTACATGTTAAAAAAGCAGATTTTATGGCATCAAATGCTAATAAGCTGATACATAAAAGTTTCACAAAGGGTATGTTTGGCAAAAAAACACAAATAAATTTTTAAACATCACAAAAAAAAGATACTTTTGCATCCCCAAACACTCATAGTGTTATAGGGTTGAAAAATAAATAATTACAGTAAAAACAGATATGACTAAAGCAGAAATTATTGCAGAAATCTCTAACAAAACAGGATTAGAGAAAGTGGATGTTCAAGAAACAGTTGAGGCATTTTTCAAAGTGGTAAAAAATGCAATGATTAGCGGCGAGAATGTGTACGTTAGAGGTTTTGGAAGCTTTGTAGTGAAAAAAAGAGCTGAAAAGACAGCCCGTAACATTTCTAAAAACACGGCAATTATCATCCCTGAGCACTATGTGCCTAGTTTCAAACCGGCAAAGGTTTTTGTAGAAAAAGTAAAACAAGGAAACAAATAATCAAAGCCATGTTAAACGCCAAACAAATAATAGTGATTGTGTTGGTAATCGTCCTGATGGGCGTTTTGCTGGCTCGCCCTATCAAAGGTTTGGTAACAGAGGACAAAGTGGGGGCGTCAGCAAACACGGAGTCTTCATCGGCTTTTAATTTGAAGAGTGTCTCCGACATTTCCAAACAAAGTATCAACCCGAGTATAGCACAGGAAATATCTTCCTTGGAAGAGCAGTTGACCAAAGCAGTAGGTGATGAAAAACTGGCGCTGTTGGAACAATTAGCCCAAAAATGGGATGATGTCGCAAAATCCGCACCTCAAGGGTTTATTTATATGGAGATGGCGAATATCACTCCCAAATTGGAATATTGGTTGAAGTCGGGCGATGCCTTTCGTATGGCATATGCCAACTTACAGGATACAGCTATGGCCGCCGAACTCAATAGACTGGCCATTCAGTCTTATGAAAAAGCAACCCAGTTGGATGGAAACAGCTTAGAAGCTAAAACCGGTTTAGGTGCGGCGATGGTAACGGGATCGGGCAATCCGATGGCCGGGATCGCTTTATTGCGCGAAGTTGTAGAAAAAGACCCCAAAAATATTCAGGCCAACAAAACATTGGGATTGTTTTCATTGCAATCCCGCCAATTCGACAAAGCGATTGAGCGATTCAATACGGTTGTCGAATTACAACCCGATGCCGAATCCTATTTCTATTTGGCAACGGGTTACGAAAATATCGGGTTGAAAAACGAGGCTATTGCTGCTTTTCAAAAAAGCAAGGCGTTAGCTTCCGATCCGACCCTATCGCAGTTCATCGACAGACGCGTCGAAGAGCTCAGCAAGTAATTAACATATTATTCATCATTAAAAAAATTTAAAGCTATGCCAAGCGGAAAAAAAAGAAAAAGACACAAAATGGCTACGCACAAGCGTAAAAAACGTTTAAGAAAAAACAGACACAAGAAAAAATAAGCTTGTTGGTCTTTTAGGCTTTTGCCGAACAAGACTTTGTACAATCTATGGTTTTCGATAGTAGAACTATAGATTGTATTTTTTCATTAACGGGTTTTATGTTTCATTAGGCCGAGAAAGAGAATGTCAGAAAAGATGTCAAATATCGCGACTTTGTCATCTCGAAGGTAGGAAGAATTTAAGAAAACAGGCTTATCGAGCCTTTTTCACTGCTTTCGGATTCAATGACAAATAAAAGTGCTAATTTAGATTTTTTTGACAGTCTCATGGCCTCAAAAAAGTAGCTGTTGGTAAAGGAACTAATTATCGATTCAACTCCCGACAAAGGAGTGACTATTGCTTTACTACAGGATAAACAGCTTGTCGAGCTGAACAAGGAACAGGCCGATAATAACTACGCCGTAGGCGACATTTATTTAGGACGGATAAAAAAAATCATGCCCGGTCTAAATGCCGCTTTTGTAGATGTAGGCTACGAAAAAGATGCGTTCTTACATTATTTAGACTTAGGACCTCAGGTTCAGTCATTGCTCAAGCTGACTCGCATAGTAAAGAATGGCAGTTATCAGGAGAAGCTGCTCAATAGTTTGAAGCTTGAAAAAGATATCGATAAGGCAGGGAAAATTTCGGACATCTTGAGCCGGAATGTACTTTTGCCGGTACAGATAGCTAAAGAACCTATTTCTACCAAAGGACCCCGACTTAGCTCGGATCTGTCTATTGCCGGTAGATTTGTGGTGTTAGTACCTTTTTCAAGTACAGTTTCCATATCCAAGAGAATCAAAGGAAATGCCGAGCGGACACGTCTGAAGAAAATTGTAGAAAGTATAAAACCTGCAAATTTCGGGGTGATCATACGTACGGTATCCGAAGGAAAAGGGGTCGATGAATTACAGAAAGACCTTTTGGACCTGATCTCTAAATGGGAGCTTTTTACCAAACGCCTTAAACATGCTGAGCCTCCCCAAAAAGTGTTGGGTGAAATGGATAGAGCATCTACTATTTTGCGTGACATCTTGACGGACGAGTTCACGAATATTCACGTGAACGACAGTGCACTGTATGATGAAGTAAAATCGTACGTACAGGAAATTTCTCCCGATTTGGAGAAAATAGTCAAGCTTTATAAACATAAAGAGCCTATTTTCGATCATTTTGGTGTGGAAAGACAAATTAAGGCGTCTTTCGGCAAAACGGTTAACCTCCAGGGTGGTGCATATCTCGTGATAGAGCACACCGAAGCACTCCATGTAGTGGATGTAAACAGTGGTAACCGCATTGCCAGTAAAGAAAATCAAGAAGAAAATGCCCTTTTGGTAAACAAGGAAGCGGCAAAGGAAATCGCAAGGCAATTGCGCCTGCGTGATATGGGTGGGATTGTGGTCATCGATTTTATCGATATGCACAAACCAGCCAATCGTAAAGAACTCTATGGTTATCTAAAAGAATGCATGGCCAATGATAGGGCCAAACACACCATTCTACCACCTAGCAAATTTGGGTTGGTGCAGATTACCAGACAACGCGTCAGGCCGGAAATGAGTGTGGTGACTAACGAAAAGTGTCCCGCATGCGAAGGTACCGGCGAGATCCGTTCGAGCATCGTATTGCTCGATGACATTGAAAACAATTTGAGTTTTATCTTACAGGAACAAAACGAAAAGGGTATTACATTATGTGTGCATCCCTATATCGGCGCTTACATCAAGTCCGGTTTTATTTCCAAAAGACTGAAATGGTTTTTCAAATACGGCAAATGGATCAAAATAAAGATGATATCATCTTATTACCTGACACAATTCCGATTCTTTAATGATAAGGATGAGGAAATCAAGTTGTAAAGAAATAAAAAGGGTAATACTGTGTGTGTTACCCTTTTTACTTTACAGGAAGCCCAAAGACTTAAATCAAGCCCTTTTTAAGAAGTAATTCCGCAATCTGAACGGCATTAGTCGCCGCACCTTTACGTAGATTATCAGCCACGACCCACAGGTTCAAGGTTTTATCTTGCGATTCATCACGGCGGATACGCCCTACCAGTACCTCATCTTTGCCATGCGCATCTTTAGGCATAGGGTATTTTAGATTGGCTGGGTCATCAACCACGATAACGCCTTCTTGGGCAGCTAGTATTTGACGAACTTCGTTTAAATCGAAATCTTGTTCAAATTCAATATTAACAGACTCAGAATGACCGCCCATTACCGGAATGCGTACGGTCGTTGCCGTTACCCGAATGGAATCGTCACCCATAATCTTATTCGTCTCGTTGATCATTTTCATCTCCTCCTTGGTGTATCCGTTCTCTTGAAATACATCAATATGGGGAATAACATTCAAATCAATCGGATAGGGATAAGCTTTCTCGCCCTCTTTTCCGGCACGTTCGTCCATCAATTGGTTAACGGCTTTTACACCTGTTCCGGTAACCGATTGGTAAGTCGAAACCACAACCCTTTTAATGGTGTATTTTTCATGCAAAGGCTTTAACACCACGACCATCTGAATAGTGGAACAGTTAGGGTTAGCAATAATTTTGTCAGCATCAGACAAGACATCGCCATTGACTTCGGGAACGACCAACTTTTTTGTTGGATCCATGCGCCATGCAGACGAGTTGTCCACAACAGTAATACCGGCTTCCGCATATTGGGGAGCAAATTCCGTAGAGGTACTTCCTCCAGCTGAAAATAAAGCAACGTCTGGTTTTAGTGCAATAGCTTCAGACGGCGTAACCACCTTGTACTTCTTTCCCTTGAATTCGATTTCTTTACCCTTGCTCTTCTCAGATGCTACGGGAATCAATTCTGTTACCGGGAAATTACGTTCCGCTAAGACGGTCAAGATTTCTGACCCTACAAGGCCGGTTGCGCCTACTACTGCAACTTTCATAGTTTAAATTGTTTTAATTTTTGTACTTAAAAATGGTTGAATTTTTTATATTTATATCCTAAGAAGCCAAAAGTACGAAATAAGCCTGTTCTTTGCTAAAAATATTTTGTAAAACACAACGAAGTTTTAGGGATGTTGTTTAAAAATTTATTAAAACATGTACATTTTAATAAAAATCACACAAAAATACCTGAGTTTCCTTCTGATATTTTCAACACTGGGAGCAAACGCCCAAAGCAAGCTTATTCTATCGGAAATCATGGCTAATCCTAATAATGGCCAACTTCCCAATGCCGAATTTATCGAAATATACAACCATGGTGATGCAACGGCGCATTTGGAACATTATTTCTTACATATTAATAACACATCTATAGCGCTCCCATCTTCTTATTTAGCGCCTAAACAGTTCATGCTATTGACCAGTGTCGACAATCAGCAGTATCTCGAGCGGTTTGGAAATGTCACGTCCCTTTCACGGTGGCCGGCTTTAAATAATGCCGGTGCTTATGTTGCACTTGTCCATCGGGATGGAAGTGTGGCGGATGCCGTCACCTATTCCGATCGTTGGTACCAAACTCCTGCCAAGCGAAACGGTGGATGGACGTTGGAAAGAATCAATCCGAACATTTCCTGCGACAGTGAGATCAACTGGCGTGCGTCAGAAGCCCTTATGGGTGGCACGCCTAATCAGCGAAACAGCATTTGGGATGAACGTTATAAACCCACCATAGAGCCTCGTGTCATTTCTATCGAGCAGAACAGCATTTTATTAGCGTTTAGTATACCAGTGTCTCCATTGACGGAAATATCTTTGGATAATTGGAAAATCAGTCCTGGAAACATACGTATTACTGCCATAGAAAAGGTTGACCAATTACTGAAACTGACGACCTCTTCTGAACTGCAGGCAGAAGAACTGTATACCTTGGATATCCAAGATTTTTTATGGTGCAATCATGTGTATCAGGAATCCGTCACCTTATTTCGATCATCTTCCCCGGTTTATAACGACGTTGTTATCAACGAGGTTCTTTTTAATCCCAAACCTGAAGGGGTAGACTTTGTCGAAATCTATAATCGGTCGGACAAAATTCTGAACCTCCAAGGATGGCTATTGGGCAACCGTACAGTATCGATCGATATGCACCTTCTCTACCCTTCGGAATATCGAGTATTGACAACAGATCCTGACAAGGTAAAACAACATTACCCCACTTCCGTGCTGGAAAACTTCATCAGGCTCTCGGGTATGCCTCCTTATGCCAACGAACGTGGCCAAGTGATCTTGAAAGCCGGCCCGACGACAGTGGATAGCCTCTTTTATGTCAGTTCCATGCATCAGCCTTTTTTGACAAATGTCAAAGGCATATCGTTGGAAAGACAGCATGCGGATGTTGACACACACGAGCCCGGCAACTTCTCCTCGGCATCCACTTTATTGGGTGGCGCCACACCGGGATACAAAAATTCCACCGATGTGGAAAAAAATATCACAAAAAATAATATTTTTTTGACGTCAAAAACCTGCTCACCAAATGGTGATGGATTTGAAGATTTATTGCTCATTCATTACGAATTTCAGGAAGCAAATCCTATGCTTAACTTAACTATTTTCAACGACAAAGGCAGAATAGTCAACCGATTGATTCGCCATAAAAGTGCAGGTCGGGAAGGTACGGTAGCCTGGGATGGGTTGAATGAAAACGGACAGAAATGCCCGAGTGGCATCTACATTATTTGGGCAGAAATCTACACTGACAAAGGCCTCTTACAATCATTTAAAGAGAGTTTCGTACTGGTCAACGAAGGAGTGGGGTATTGACAGTTGCATAAAAAATGAGCTATCTTTGTGTTAATGAAAGAGCGTATAATTATCATTGGTGCCAACGGTCAGATTGGGTCTGAATTGGCCATTTCCCTTCGACAGAAGTTCGGAAGCGAAAATGTGATCACATCAGACATCCGAGCACCTCACCGCTTACAACAGAATGAGGTTTTTGAAATCATCAATGTATTGGACAAACCCGCTTTAAAAACGTTGATAGAAAAACATCAACCGACACAAATCTATCTGTTAGCCGCCATGCTTTCGGCTACAGGCGAGCAGTATCCACAAAAGGCCTGGGATCTCAACATGAATGGCCTATTGAACGTCTTGGACCTGGCTTTAGAATTGAGCATCAAAAAAGTCTTTTGGCCAAGCTCCATTGCAGTATTCGGTCCCCATTCACCAAAGCACAATACTGAACAGTATTGTGTGATGGATCCGAACAGCGTTTACGGTATCAGCAAATTGGCCGGAGAAAGGCTTTGTGAATATTATCACCAAAAATATGGATTGGATGTCCGCAGCGTGCGCTATCCGGGTGTGATCTCATGGAAGACCGAACCCGGAGGTGGTACCACTGATTATGCCGTGCATATTTTCTTCGATGCCCTGCGAAAAGGAAAATACGAATGCTTTCTTTCGGCGACGACCGAACTTCCAATGCTATACATGGAAGATGCTGTCCGTGGCACAATCGAGCTCATGGACGCATCTGCGGAAAACCTCACTATACGCTCCAGCTACAATCTAAGCGGCATATCGTTTACCCCGGAAATGCTCGCTACCGAAATTCAAAAAATTCTTCCTAATTTTGACATGTCCTATATCGAAAATGATCCCCGCCAGTCTATAGCAGACACATGGCCTGCCAGTATCGATGATTCTTATGCACGAAAAGACTGGGGTTGGAGGCCGGCCTTTGATCTGGCGGCGTTGACAAAGGACATGATTGAAAACCTCAAAACAAACTTGTAAACAATGGGTAGAGCCTTTGAATTTAGAAAAGAAAGAAAATTTAAGCGCTGGGCCAAAATGGCCGTACAATTCACGCGTCTAGGAAAAGAAATTGCAATTGCCGTAAAAGAAGGTGGCCCGCATCCGGAGAACAATTCACGTCTGCGCACGGCTATCCAAAATGCCAAAGCGGTCAATATGCCCAAAGACCGAGTGGAGGCCGCCATCAAAAGAGCATCAGAGAAAGATGCAAAGGGGTACGAAGAATATGTGTATGAAGGGTATGGTCCACATGGTGTGCCTGTCTTGATCGAAACAGCAACCGATAACACCAATCGCACAGTGGGAAATATCCGGAGCTATTTCACCAAGGCAGGAGGTTCATTGGGTAAAACCGGATCGTTGGATTTTATTTTTCAACGGAAGTCTATCTTTCGTTTTAATGCCAATGATGATCTGGATGTAGAAGAATTGGAATTGGAACTCATTGACGGAGGCCTTGAAGAACTGTATGTAGAATCGGACGAAGAAGGAAATGATGTAGTCGTGGTACAGACTTCTTTTGAAGATTTTGGCAATATGCAAAGTTTATTAGAAGAAAAAGGCATCGAAGTCAAATCTGCAAAATTGGAACGTATCGCACTTTCACATACCTCGCTTACGGAAGAGCAGGCCGCTGATGTACTGAAACTTATCGACAAAATAGAGGAAGACGATGATGTACAAGCAGTATACCACAATATGGAATAAACGTTTTATGCTTTTATAAAAAAGAGGGGTTAGTCCCTCTTTTTTATTTTAAATTTCTTAAATTTATTTTTGGAATGACGACGTTTGAAGAATTCTTTGTCAAAAAGAAGATAGATTTATCGCAACTAAAAGCAGATAATCAAACTCTTTACGAAGAGTTCCGGAATCATTATGTGCAGATGGGAGAAAAGAGTTTTGACCATACTAAAAAATTTTGGTTCAATCGACTCCGTAAGATTTATCTGCTGAAAGAGGTTGAAATAGAGAATCCTTTACGGCAGGAAATCATGCCTATGGCTGTTTCTGCAGCGTCTCAAACCTCAACGTCTGCTCCATCGGTAAAACCTGCGGGCTTCAAGCCAAGGTTCAAAACGGGGGTCACGAAAACTGCCGAGCCGGAAAAGACCCAGGAGACCGAACCGCAGGAGCAGCAAAAGACAGATGCTATAAAGCCTGTCGGATTCAAGCCAAGGTTCAAAGCAGGGATCACGAAAACCGCCGAGCCGGAAAAGACCCAGGAGACCGAACCGCAGGAGCAGCAAAAGACAGATG
>JBEBRE010000027.1:0-28386 GCA_040394995.1 Sphingobacterium wenxiniae | reverse complement strand
ACTTCTGTATCAAAATGCACAACGGGTATAACCTCATACTGGGTCTAGGCGTTGATAAACCTTTTTCTCAAAATAGCATACAGCTTCTCAACTGTTTGAGGTTTATCTGACCAATTGTTTTTCAAGGCGTAGTTTGTTTGCAGAAAGGCATCAGCTTCTGCGAAAGTATGGTATCTGTTTAATAATTCGATAGCTTCGCTGTAGGCTAGTGAATAGCCGTTAAACAGATCCTTGATGAAGACCAACTTATCGTTAAGACTAATGGCTGTTTTTAAATCGACTGCTTTTTCTGATGAAGTGGGTAATGACGTTGTTGTGACAGCACCAAGTCCTGCTTTTTTCTGTTGGAGCAATATTTCATTCAGGGTCAAGGGTCTGCTGGGCTTTGGCTTGTCTTCAATAACGACTTGCTTGGGTTCTTCCACCACTTCGTTAATTACAGGTTGTTGTGTCGCAACCGGTTCTTCTCGTTCAATGAAAGCCATCGGCTCTGGTTCAGCTTCTTTAATCGATTCTTGAGATGCTTCTTCAATATGTTCTGTAGCCTGTGGCTCTTCTTGGTCAGTCTCGGCAATATGCTCTACGGGTTCAAATTTGATCTGCTGATCGCTATAAGGAGCTTCTTCTACAGTTTGCTCTTCTTGTTCTTCGTCCGCTACCGATGACATTTCGGAAGAAATGTCATCGGCTATGTCTGAAGTATTTTCTACTTGTATAGTAGACGTATAAGACGGTACTTCTTGGATTTCTTCCTGTACAGGTTGATTGTCGGGTTCGCCCTCCAACACCACAGGAGGTGTAAAGCTTGCTTCCTGATCTTCTAAATCCATATTTTCTCCATAAGTGCCTCGCGTATTTTGACTGGCAACAACAGTTAATTTTTGCAGGACTTCGATGTGTGCTGACAGGTATTTGACCTTGGCTTCCAGCAACAGCAATTCTGTCGCTTTATCTTGTAGCCTATCTGCAGACAAGGATGTATAATTGTCATTGATTTCTACCAACAAATCGCCCATCTTGGAAAATATAGATTCTTTCGTGTATGCCATTTTATTGTATTTTGTTTTAGTTGATTGCTATCCGTTATTGCACTGTATATTATGTTGAAAATAAAATCCACTGATTGCTACGGGATTCCGAAGCCTTTGTGTTTTCATTCCTTCAAATTTAAGAATATAATTTCGATATTCGTACGATAGAGGCACAACATTTAACGAATGTTAACCCGTTATCAAACGTCGGCGCAAAAACAATAAAAATGTTATTTTCTGAACATACTTTTATCCAAAACAACACAGCGGTAGGCAGTATTGAAGTGATCTGTGGATCGATGTTCTCTGGAAAGACCGAAGAATTGATCCGTCGGATGCGACGGGCACAGTTTGCAAAACTTTCAGTGGAGATATTCAAACCGGCGATTGACGTGCGTTACGACGAGCACGCGGTGGTATCGCACGATAGCAATAGTATTCCCTCGACGCCAATTGCGCATTCTTCTGCTATTTTGCTCCTCAGTGCAGAAACCAAGGTAGTAGGCATCGATGAAGCGCAGTTTTTTGATGATGAATTGCCGGAAGTATGTGTGAAATTGGCAAACAAGGGCATACGTGTCATCGTAGCCGGATTGGATATGGATTATAAGGGATTGCCTTTTGGACCGGTGCCGGCATTGATGGCCATTGCCGAACATGTCACCAAGGTGCATGCTGTTTGTATGCAATGCGGCGCTCCTGCTAACTATTCCTACCGTATAGCTGCCAACGAAGAACGGGTGCTTTTAGGCGAAAAAGACAGCTACGAACCGCAATGCCGTGCCTGCTATTTTGGGTTGCATCCAAAAAAATAGGATAGAATCGTAATATTTATAGATTTTTAACAATCTCCTCGTCCAACGGGTTCACCTTGGAACGATAGCGATGGATTAATTTTCCTTTTTTGTTAATCAAGAATTTCTCAAAGTTCCACTTGATCTCACCGGTAAAATCAGGATTTTCCTGACTGGTTAAATACTTAAATATTGGGTGGATATCCTTTCCTTTAACATCTATTTTTTCAGATAGCAGGAAGGTAACGCCATAATTCTTTTCACAGAAGGCCCGTATATCTTCATTCTCCCCAGGTTCTTGCCCTCCAAAATTGTTGGCTGGGAATCCTATAATCACCAGATCTTTACCATATTGTTCATGCAAGGCCTGTAAATCTTTATATTGTTTGGTAAAGCCACATTTGGAAGCCGTGTTCACGATTAAAATATTTTTTCCTTTGAAATCGGCTATATTTACTTCTTTTCCATCAATGGATGTAAATTTAAAATCGTAAATGGATGTTGGGTTTAACATGGAAGCCCATAACATCAATGTTGTCATTAGTATCATTTTTATTCTTTTAATCCCCTCCCCAAAGGAGAGTGAGTTTTGTCTTTCTTCTTTGCTCTTTCTTCTTTCTTCTTTCTTCTTTCTTCTTTCTTCTTTGCTCTTTTACTCTTCAAACACTGCTTTTGTCTCTCTATCAACAACAAAATGGAACAAATGTTCGATGGGTCTGTTTAAAATTGTACCTACCTTCACCCCATGTACGTTACACACCTCTCGAAGGTGCATGTCAAAATGATAGGCTATCCCGCCGACAAAATTAACTTTATGCTCCCAATAATCCGAAAAGGTCATAATATTGGTGCGCACAAACTCGTCAAATCCGTTTCGCAGTAGGTCGTCGATAAAAGGATGCAACCTGTTTTCTCCCATAAACTCTGCAAAAGAAGCTAAATAGGCATTCGGCCGATCTTTTTGGTAGACATTTTTAATGACGACATCTTTATTTAACCTATATTTTTCGCCGAATTTCTTAGCAAGGTCAGGAGGCATTTTATTGTAAAGGAAACAGGTAATCAACTGTTTCCCAAACCAAGCTCCGGACCCTTCGTCACCTAATACATAACCAATGCCGTGTACGCTTGATTGCAGGTGCTTTCCGTCGAAAAATCCAATATCTGTTCCTGTTCCCAGAGTGCATATGTAGCCATTCTTGGTGCCAAAAGTGGCGTAAGCCGAGCCCAGTAGGTCACTTTCAACGGAAATAAAAGCGGTAGGGAAAATCTCGGTAAGCGCGTTGGAAACGATTTCCCGCCGATCAGGTGTCACACAGCCGGCACCAAAAAAATAAACTTCCTGAATTTCGTTTGCATAAGGCAATATTTCAGGTACTTCCTTCATCACCTTCGCTATTTCCTTCTCATTGACAAAAAAAGGATTCAGTCCTTTCGTCTGAAACGACAAGGGCTTACTGTCGGGCAGGTTGAGCATCCAATCTGAATTTGAAGAACCGCTATCCGCAACCAAGATCATAGATTTCTTACTAAATTGATTATGCTCAAAGATAATGATTTTGACGTAGAAAATGTGGAAGTATTTCCTATAAAATTTGAGGAATCTCATATTAACTTTAGCTTTGTGGCACTTTAGTATTTTTATGGCTATGTCAAACAGCATTATACACTTTAATATTTCGTTTGTGGAATCTCAAGCCCATTACGTGACCGTAGAAATGGAAATAAACGGTTTTACACAAAGTTATCTTGACCTTAAAATGCCGGTATGGACACCAGGCTCTTACTTGGTGAGAGAATATGCCCGACATGTAGAAAATATACAGGCCTTTTCGGGTAAGGAATCGATAACATGTCGAAAGGTGTCGAAAAACACTTGGCGGATCGCAAATCCGCAGCAACATGTTAAAATAAGGTATGACATTTATGGATTTGAACCTTCGGTACGGACGAATTTTATCGATTGTGACCATGCTTTTCTGAGTCCGGCAGCGACTTTTCTGTATATAGCAGGACACATTGATCAACCGGCAACTATCCGCATCAACCTACCATCCTCCTGGTCAAAAATTTCTACGGGTTTATCCAAACTGACGACTTCCGAAAACAGTTTTTATGCCCCAAATTTTGATGTTTTGTTTGATTCGCCTATTGAAGTTGGCAATCAGGATATATGGCATTTTGAGGCTTCAGGAGTACGACACGAAGTGGCGATGGTGGGTAGGGGTAACTATGACAGGCAACAGTTAACCGAAGATATCCGAAAAATTGTGGAAGCTGAAACGCATATTTGGGGTGAAAACCCCAATGCTGATTATGTGTTCATAACTCATCATTCCCAATCGGGCTATGGTGGATTGGAACATCATAATTCCGCCGTTTTAGCCATCAACCGAAATGCCTATAGAAACGAATCGAACTATAAAGCCTTTCTTGGTCTGGTGGCACATGAATATTTCCATCTATGGAACGTGAAACGGCTGCGCCCCAAAGCTTTGGGGCCCTTTGACTATGATGCAGAAAACTATACGACGAGCTTGTGGATCATGGAAGGGTTTACCTCTTATTACGATAATTTGGTGCTCCGAAGATGTGGCTTTTATACGGTGCAGGAGTATTTAAATGTATTGGCAAATGATTTTAATGCGGTTTATAGTAGGCCTGGCTACCGTGTGCAGTCGGCCGCGTCGTCTAGCTTTGATACCTGGATAAAACAATATAGGCCGGATGAAAATTCCATCAATTCGAGCATTTCCTATTATAATAAAGGCGCCATGCTAGCAGCAGCTTTGGATATAAATATCATTGCGGGAACAGATGGCAGATTGCGTCTGGATGATGTATTGCGTGAAGCTTACCGTTTCTTCTATAAACAGGAAGGCAGAGGGTTTGAGGAATGGGAATTTCAATCCTTGGCACAAAAGGTCACGGGAGTGGATTTGTCAGCTATTTTTGAAGCGGCGCATAGTGTAGACGAATTGGATTACAATATTTATTTCCGTGCTGTAGGTTACGAATATGTCGACCTGAATGAAGATAATAAAGTGTTGATATTAGGCGTAAGGACAGCGGTGCAGGAAAATAAAATCATTGTTAAAAACGTTGAACGTGGATCGGGAGCCTGGGATGCAGGACTCAATGTCAACGATGAGCTTATTGCTATCGATGGTCATCGGCTTGACGTGGCCGGAAAGGTGTTGGATTTTGTATTGGAGCATGCTGAAGAAGACAGCATTGTCGATGTCTTAATTGCGAGGGATGGATTGATGCGTACAATCCATACACCCTTGCGCCGATCCTTAAAACCACAATGGCACATTCAAGAAAAAGCTGATGCAACTGCCGATGAGCGATATTTAGGGAGAATATGGTTGTCGGTGGAATAAAGAAAAAGGTGGCAAAATTTGCCACCTTTTTCTTTTAAAACTTATACCGGATGCTCAATCCGAAAGGATCGAATAATTTAATAGTACTTTCTTGCAAGAAATCGAAATATGGTTTGACATCGAGCGAAACCGAGAGAGGTGTGGTAGGAATATTATATTCTACACCGATGATGCCGTCAATGCTTAAGGCAAGTTCTGATTTTGGGTCTGTTCGGGTAGTTCTGATTGTTCCGTCCGGATCCTTAATGGTCGTCACGATAGACTTGTACTTTATACTCCCCAAGCTACCACCAAAACCATAGAACCAGTTCAGGTTTTCAGCAAGAGGTTTGTGAAATTCGTATAAACCGACCAATCTGAAACGACGAAATTTGGAATTGCTTTGAATGCTCAATATTGCTTCTGCCGCACGGTCCTCGTTCAAAGCATAACGATACGTAAATCCTGTGGCACTGCCAAACCGTGCGCCCACAGCATGTTGCTCAGCCAATTGGGCAGAGGCCTTGTCAAAAGAAAATAGAATAATACCGAATACCAATAATAGCCAATTTGCTTTCCTCATGTAACTGAAATATTTAATTTTGTTCTCAAAAGTAGCATTTTTTTCAACATGCAAAAGTTAAAATCTGTTATCATTTGTCTGATATTTTTTTAATGTTCGAAAGTTAACAAGTAAACCGTTATATTAGTGATATTATAAACATTATCTCAGGAAGCTATGAGTCAGTTAACAAGATTGTTCGATATCATCGAAGCATATAAACAGCAACCAAAATCGTGTATGGTTACTGGAAAGAAAAACGGCGAATGGGTGAGTTATTCCACAGAAGATTTTGTGTCCGTCACGAATGATTTGAGTAAGGCATTATTGACCAAAGGATTGCAAAAAGGAGACAAGATAGCGTTGATGTCTGGCAACCGACCAGAATGGAATATTGTCGATTTTGCCAGCAACCAATTGGGAATAGCGCTTGTTCCCTTGTATCCTACGCTTTCTGCCCAAGACTTATCGTACATCTTGAACGATTCCGAAACCAAGATGATTTTTGTGAGCAATGCGCCGTTGGCAAAAAAAGTCGAACATGCACTGCAAGCATCTGCGTTGCAATTGGAAGTGTATACGTTGGACCAAATCGACGGAAGAAACTATTATGGCGATTTGGTGGAGTTGGGGAAACAACAATCCATCGATCTCAAACCGTATAACGATGCTGTTCAGCCACATGATTTGCTAACGTTGATCTATACTTCGGGTACCACCGGAAAACCGAAAGGTGTATTGCTTACCCATGACAACATTTTGAGCAATGTGAGGGCTTCCGCACATTTGATGCTTGACCATATCTCCAAAGCGCTGAGTTTCCTACCCCTGTGCCATATTTTTGAACGCATGGTCGTCTACATTTATTTGACGAAACGCATCGAAATCCATTATGCGGAAAGTTTGGATAATATTGTTGTAGACATCAACGATGTAAAACCGCAGATATTCACTTCGGTACCTCGGGTTTTAGAAAAGGTCTACGACAAGATAGTGGATAAGGGCAAAGCCTTAACCGGTATTAAAAAAGCATTGTTCTTTTGGGCTTTGGACTTGGGACACCAATTTCAGGAACCCCCCAAAAACGGATTTTTCTATAATTTCAAATTGGCTATTGCCCGCAAACTGATTTTTTCTAAATGGAAGGAAGCTTTAGGTGGCAATATCGAGATTATTATCTCTGGAGGAGCCGCGTTGCAGGAACGCTTAGCTCGCGTCTTTTGGGCTGCAGGGATTAAGGTGCTGGAGGGTTACGGACTGACCGAAACATCTCCCGTCATTTCCGTAAACTCGCCTGTGGAAACAGACGTTAAATTTGGCACGGTTGGTCGGGTACTGAAAAACCTCGATGTCAAAATAGCGCCGGATGGTGAAATATTGGTCAAAGGTCCTAGCGTGACCTCAGGCTATTATAAAAATGAAGAAGCCACTCGCGAGGTCTTTAACGAGGAAGGATATCTCCAAACCGGTGATATCGGCGAGATAACAGCAGACGGTTTTCTGAAAATAACCGATCGCAAAAAGGAGATGTTTAAAACCGCCGGAGGAAAATATGTTGCACCACAGGTTTTGGAAAACAAATTCATGGAATCGACACTTATAGCACAAGTGATGGTGGTCGGCGAAAATCAGCGGTTTCCTGCGGCATTAATTGTTCCAGCATTTGAAGAGCTGGAAAAATGGTGTGGACATAAGGGTATTCCGTACGGATCAAAAGAAGAGGTCGTTAAAAACCCGCAGGTGATTGAAAAATATCAACGGGAAATCGACCGTTTTAATAGCAACTTTGGCCATTGGGAGCAAGTCAAGAAATTTGAATTGTTGCCCAAGGAGTGGACGATTGATGGGGGAGAGCTTACACCAAAGCTCAGTTTGAAGCGTAAGGCCATCCTGAAAAAAGAGGAAGAAATCATTCAAAGGATATACACTGCATAATTTGCAATATGGATAAAAAAGAAACAGCTTGGCAAAAAATAAAGGGGTTCGGGTTGCTTCTATACGACACGGTCAATGCATTTTTTGACGACCAATGCTTTCGTAAGAGTGCATCGCTGGCTTATTATACGGTCTTTTCCATTGGTCCGCTTATCCTTATCCTTATTTGGGCACTTGGTTTTTTCTACGGTAACCAATTGGATAGTCCGACTGGTGCCCGCGATGAAATCATGGTTGAGCTCAACCAGCTGTTTGGCAGGGATATTGCCACCATGTTGGACAATACGATCCAGAAAATATCATTTGAAAGCAAAAACAGTATTGGTGTATACATAGGGATTGTGGTCTTGGCATTCTCTTCGACGACCATTTTTGTGGATATTCAAAACTCTATCAACGAAATTTGGCATGTAAAGGCTAAACCGAAAAAGGGCTGGTTAAAGATGATTGTGAATCGCCTGATCTCCTTTTCGATGATTATAGGTTTAGGCTTTCTGTTGGCGGCTTCTTTGATATTGAGCAGTATCGTCAGTGTGATGATGAATTTCTTTGGTAAATATTTTCAGGACATTAACATGCAATTGTTGGACTTGATTAATTCCGGTGTGTCCTTTGTGATCATTACGACCTTATTCGGTGTTATTTTTGCCTACCTGCCAGATGCCAAAGTAAGATTCCGTGATATCTTTTGGGGCGCTATTTTCACTACTTTGCTTTTCCTCTTGGGCAAAATGGGCATTTCCTTTTATCTGAGTAACAATGCAGTAGCCAGTTCATACGGTGCCGCCGGCTCGGTAATCATTCTTTTGGCTTTCGTGTATTATGCCTCTGCCATTTTGTATTTCGGTGCTGAATTTACCAAGCAATATGCCATCAAATACGGGAAAGGCATCCGCCCAAGTGCCATCGCTGTACTGGTCAAACAGACAGAATTGGAAATCGATACAAAAACAGGAAAAAAGGAAATCGTAAAAGGTGGTGAAGAGCTAACGTAGGTGCAAAACAAGAGCGTTCTATACATGATGTTGGCAGGATTATTCTTTGCCTTGATGAATGTATGTGTTAAATATGTATCCCACATTCCTACCTTGGAGGTTGTGCTTTTCAGGTCGGTTTTCAGCCTTATCGCTTCGTATGCTGTCCTCCGCAAGCAACACATTCCTGTACTGGGCAACAACAAAAAAATGTTGACATTGCGGGGAGTTGCAGGGTGTTTAGGGTTAGTAGGTTCGTTCTATACATTGCAACACATTCCTTTAGCTTCAGCGGTGACCATTAATTATTTGTCCCCATTTTTTACGGCTGTTTTAGGTGTTTTTATTGTAGGACAAAAGCTCCGGACACAGCAATATTTCTATTTTCTATTGGCCATTGGTGGCGTGTTGCTATTGAAAGGGTATGATCCCCGTATAGCGATATTGGACCTTGTTATCGGCCTTTTTGCCGCGCTGTTTGCCGGGATAGCGTATAACATCATTGCCAAGCTCAAAACATTGGAACATCCTCTGGTTATCATGTTTTATTTTCCCCTCATCACGATTCCTGTCGTAAGTGTGTATTGCCTTTTTCATTGGTATCAACCTCTAGGAATGGATTGGATTTACTTGCTGTTGATCGGGATATTTACCCAATGTGCACAGTATTATATGACATTATCTTATCAACAGGCCAATCTTTCCAAAGTAGCCAGCTTAAATTATCTAGGTGTGATTTACGCGATCTTTTTTGGTTATATCTTATTTGAAGAATCTTTAAGTCTCTACTCCTTTATGGGTATTGGTATTATTATGCTTAGCGTTGTACTGAACCTACGTGTGAAGTAGGGGACTATACCTCTACTTCACGTTGTAATAATATACCTTTCGGCCTGCATTGCCTGAAGCATCTTGTCCTTCCACCACAACTTTATATTTTCCATTGCCATCGGCATTGTAAAAATCCAGTGTCACATTGCCTGAATCATCTAATGTGACATTCGGATTCCAATAGATGGTCGTCCGGTAATCATTCGTGTTTTTGCTTTCAGGCGTGGTGTATTTTGGAGAATAGAATTGGCGTTCTTTCACATACCCCAATGGCATCATGTCAATGACATTCGTTTTGGGCAACAATGCTTCCAATTCAGCCAATGACATGCGAGGCTGTTTTTTCATATCCTTTTTCTTGGTCATAATGGATACGACCCCGTCATTTTGATAAGTGCGGCTTACTGTACCAAGGTCATCACGCAAGAAAATCTCTATAGCTTCGATATCGGTAGGCTGAATGCTATTTAGTGAAGGTTCGTCAATGGGCATCCCGTCAAGGAAAAACTGCACCGGAACACGGCTTCCCTGATTGTAATTCCGTGTGACATAATATTTCAGGGTCTGGGTATCATAGGTGATTCCTGTAAGCATCGTATTCAAGCACATTGTCAAGACATTGCATCCCGATATTCGGTCGCCTTCTATGCGATGTTCAGGCATGGATAAACCCGATAAGGCTGAAAATTCTTTGCTCGTCACCTGTTTTCGTTGTACCCCTGTGACTTCTACCTCATCAATCAGAATGGATGTACGAAACTCATTCTTGCTATTCGCTAAATAAGCTTTCATATCCTGATCCATATTCTGCACGTTGTCGCTAGCATAGGGATTGCCCTGGTCGACTGTCGGAAAGTAAGTTGGATCCATATTGATGACCAAGCTTCTAAAATTGTCATTGCCCCGGGCATTGATCGTTACTTTGGAAGAATCTGGAAACACCAAGTTTTCAAAAGCGAAACGCCCCTGTACGTCCGTATAAGCATCTTTACGGATGTTTCGCGATGGAATGGATAATAAGAGCCCGCCATTGGGATAAGGTCTTCCTGTATTTAATCGTAATGTACCCGATAATGTAATGCCTTGTTCCGGTAGAAGTTCCGGACGGATTGGAGGCAATTTTTCTGCGATGAGGTCCTCATAGGAAAACCGCCTAAACCCTTGTGTCATCAGAAGGACATCTAAAGCTTCCTTTCTATTTTCATTTGCCGTATTAAAGTAGTAATTCGGCGATTCGACATAACCTTTCAGATCCGATGTTAGGAGATAATTGCTTAAAATGCTCACGTCCTGATCGTCATTATAAGGCACCTTGGATTCATCAACGACAGAAACAGAATAATTAGAAGCCAACGAATCGACCGGATCTACGTGGATGGATAGCTTGACAACTTCTTTTTGTGCATAATCAGTTTTATCGGTTTTCACGCCGATTTGCAACAAGGGTTGTGCATCATTGAACACCAGTCGCTCGCTGATAGGTTTTCCGTCAGGTTGCAAGATAGTCACCTGTAGAATTCCATTGGGAAGTTTGTCTTTAGGAATATTAACTACTATAGAAGTATTCTTCAATATGGCTTGGGCGCCATATACCAAATGTCCGTTTGATTGGCCCAATATATAGAAAGACGTATTGGTCATTTTTTGTTGATAAGCTTCATTGCATATCAAACCCAATTGTAAAGAAGCTTCGTCTTCTTTAACCAATACGACATTTAATCCTTCATCTTTTACTTCTGGCAGATCGTAAGTGCGCTGTTGTCCATTTTCAAATGACACAATGGCTTTGTATTTTTCTCCCGATTCGGGCATAAAATTTATCGCGCCCATTCCAAAAGCGATATCGGCAAATGTCGTTACTTCTTTTTTCTTGCTGTCGATGATTTTTCCGCTGACCTTCAAGCCTTTGCCAGCAGAGCTTACAGCTTTAAACGCCAGTTTTTTAGCTACGCCAGATAAAAGATCTCCTCCTTCCGGAAAAAATTGCACGTCAGCATCCCAAAGCGCATGTTGCAACGCATAGCTTCCTACCAATGTAGGGTCAGATTTATTGCTGCCTTCTATCTTAACAATGAGGCGACCTTTTTGGGTATATGTCTTGTCTTTAATGTTTAGATTAATCTGTACCCGCCCCATATCATCGGTCTCGGCCTTTCCCTTGTCAAAAGGATCCCAACCGTCGATTGCTTCCCAGGATAATTTCCTTTTGCTCAATAAGTTGCCTTCGCGGTCTCTGAACTGCAATGTAGCTTTGGTTTTCGATGCGCCCTCAGGTGTGAAATTAATTTCTGCCCCCAGTTTTTTGTTAATGGCGTCGCCAATTGGGACAATCTTATTGAAGAAATAGGCGTTGTCGAAGTTGGTCATCCACCGGGTATAGGCCCTAAATCGATAATTGTCTTGGGAGATAAACTGTGGATCCAATACCAAATGTCCGCTGCCACTATTGTCCTTTAAGGGAATGCGCAAGATTTGCATCAACGAATCTTTACTGGTCAACATTTCCACATAGACAATCTTGCTTGGATTGTATTCAAATAAGTTGTGGTTTAAATATGCTTTAAACCATAGGGTATCGCCTACGGCATAGTAAGGTTTATCAAAATGCAAATGCACCTTCTCGACGGGATACACGCCAAAGTACTTTTGTACTTTTTCCACCACCGAGTTGATGGGGATCGCAGGCTTTTCTTGTGCTTGTAAATAACAGATCGTCAGAATATTAAAAAGGGCAAATAGAAAAATAAATCGTTTCTTCATCAACATATGCATTTTCAAGAAGCTAAATATATTGATTTTTATTTCAAATTGGAAAAAGTTTAACAGCCTATCTGGGCAAACGGGTCATAAAGTTAATCGTTTATCTTTGTCGGTTACAGCAACGGGGCTAATAATCGACAGATAGAATCGATTGCTCTCTTCCATGCTTTCCGTTTTTTCCACTCTTTTAACGTCATTAAGTCGCAGTTCTTCTTGTCCAGCTCAAATTGTTCTTCCATTTGCGTGCATAAAGTCTCGTCGGAAATAACAGCAGCAATCTCATAGTTGATAAAGAAGCTTCGGGTATCGAGATTCACGGTTCCGATAAAGGATATTTTGTTGTCGATGCTGACCGTCTTGGCATGTATAAATCCTTTTTTGTAAAAATAAACTTTTACCCCCCTTTCCAGTAGCGGTTTCACAAAGGATAGGCTGGCATGTTGCACGATGTAGGAATCAGATTTTTCCGGTAGCATTAATTCCACTTCTATTCCCGATGCAGCGGCTACAATCAGGGCAGTGGCAAGCTCATCGCTTGGTATATAGTAAGGTGTGGTCAATTGAATCTTTTTATCTGCTTCTCCTATAGCTACTAAAATGGCCTCCATATTGTATGGTCCTGGAGAGCTCGGGTCACTTGCCACGAAAGAAACGGCTGCATGTCCATATTGACTGTCATTCAGTGTGTTTTTAAGATACCCTTCATACAGCATGAATGGTTGTCCGTCCGCCAGATTCCATGAGTTCCAAAAACTTATCTGAAGCATGTTGACTGCCGGACCCCAGATTTTGACCGATGTGTCTCGCCAGTATATCGAATTGTTTCTTTCTGTTTCGTTGATGTATCGGTCCGAAATGTTAATACCTCCTATATAGCCAATAAAACTATCGATAATGGCGATTTTTCGATGGTTTCGATAATTACTGTTAGCTAATGACGTAAAGGTCACAGGCATAAATGGTTTGAAGCCAATTTTGGAATCCGATTTCCTTCGCAGATATTTAACCAAAGCCGGGGATCCAAAACTATCAACCAATAATCGCACATATACACCCTCAAGAGCTTTTGCTTCCAGTATCTGCAATACTTCCATACCAATTTGATCCAGGTCAAAAATGTAGTATTCCAGATGTATGGAATGTTTGGCCTGTCGAAGGGATTCTAAAAAATCTTTGAACTTTTCTTCGCCGTTGACTAATAGTTTTACACCATTGCCTATCGTAGGAGATGATAGTCGTTCATTTTTCAAAAAAGTGTATACTCTGGCCAGATTGCCTATGCGTTGGGAAATACTTTGCAGATCGCGCTCCATATAAGGTTCAAGTTGCTCCCATTGTTTTTTCAAACGAACAGCCTGTGCATTATTGACCCGTTTGATGCGTTTTACCTTTGTGTACTTTTGCCCGAATAAATAATAGAGAAGAAACCCCAATACGGGTAAAAAGACAATCACTAAAATCCAAGATATCGTTTTTGTCGGGTTTCTGTTTTCAATGAGGATGGTGCTGACTACACCAATATATAGCAACAGTATTGGTACCCAATACCATACCTTTATGAAATCTATAATCGGTTGTATATATTCCATAGCGTATTACTGTCTGACAAGTTAGACATAATTTCACATATTCGGAAATACAGCATATGGAATCCTTAAGTGGATACATCGGAAATTGCTTGCTTGCTTTTTGAGATTTTAATTTCGACTTTTTAATTAACTACAATATTTTTCGTTTATTTGTAGTCCGAATTAACGTACGCTTATGAGTTGGTTTAAAAGAGACAAGGCAGGGATTAGTACTGCAACTGAACACAAGAAGGAAGCTCCAGATGGCATGTGGAACAAGTGTCCGAATTGTAAAAAGCCGTTGTTGAACAGCGAACAGGTTGAAAACAAATATGTTTGCCAATATTGCGACTTCCATATTCGTATCGGTTCAGCAGCCTATTTTTCCATCCTTTTTGATGATAACAACTTCACCGAACTTTTCCCTAACCTAACTTCCGGAGATCCGCTTCATTTTTCAGATACAAAACCTTATCCAGTCCGTTTAGCGGATAGCCAAGCCAAAACCGGCTTGAAAGATGCCATTCGCGTGGGCCATGGTAAGATGGAAGGCGAGGATATTGTCATCGCCTGCATGGATTTTAACTTTATTGGTGGTTCAATGGGATCTGTCGTTGGCGAGAAAATTTCCCGTGCTATTGACTATTGTTTGGAACACAAAATACCATTTATGCTGATTTCCAAATCAGGAGGGGCAAGGATGATGGAAGCTGCCTTTTCGCTGATGCAGATGGCCAAGACATCGGCAAAACTGGCATTATTGTCAAAAGCCAAAATCCCGTATGTTTGTTTATTGACCGATCCCACAACAGGCGGTGTAACGGCTTCTTATGCCATGTTGGGCGACATCAATATCGCTGAACCAGGTGCTTTGATTGGTTTTGCTGGTCCGCGTGTCATTAAAGAAACCATTAAAAAAGATTTACCTAAGGGATTCCAAACCTCAGAATTTGTTCTAGAACACGGATTTTTGGATTTTATTGTCGATAGAAGGCAATTGAAACAGAAAGTAGCGGCTTATTTGAAGCTTGTGAAATAGTAATCACACATCCATAAAAAAGCCGGCTACACATGAAAAAGCCGGCTTTGATATATAATATTGAGGAAAAGTATTTTACGTTATTACAATCCTACAGTCCAACCTTTCGCCCAATCTGGGGTGGCTGTGCCTGCACCGGCTCCTGTTGCATTTGCATTTTCGGTGTACACTTTTGTGATGTCTACCGTGGCACCTGCCGTAGAAGAACCTTTAGATTTTGTCACGACATTATCAAACTTCACATTGGTTGCTTTCAATTGCCCAGCTTCGACAAATGCAAGGCTTTCGTCGTGCTGAATGTCGAATCCTACGTTCCAATTGCTCAATACCACGTTGTCAAATGATCCATTGGTACCCACGCGCATTTTGATCGCTTGTGGCTCTGGCCCGCCTGTTCCGGCACCGATCAATGTTAAATTTTTTATCGTCGGATTGGAAACAGGGTCAGACTTATAGTTGTCGGAGTTATTGTCTGCTTCGATGCCCCGGTTGCCAAGATTACTTCTTTTACCGTACCAATTTTCGCCTGTTCCGTTCCATCCTTCTGTCCAATCAAAAATGTCATCACCCACATTCTCTTCATCTACATTTAATGCAACAAGGTATTTTGCGTTGACTGTCCCGCCAAACCATTCGAATGCGTCGTCAGATCCTTCGTAGGATTGTACATATTCCACCGTTGTGCCATTTCCTACTGCAAAGAAAGAAAGCGCATTGAATTCTTTTTCGCTATTATAGGAATAGCCTGAATATTCAATACGTAGGTACTTGATCGAGCCGGAATTATCGTTTGCTATTGAGCCTCCATACGTAAGGTCTGAGACCTCTGCAGAAGCTGTTTCTGTTTTCTGCGTAGGATTATCTTTGGAAACTTTATTGATAGGGGCGCGTCCACAGATTACCAATCCTCCCCAAGAACCTGGTTTCTTGGTGTCAGCCGTCATGATCACAGGATTGCTTGCTGTACCTTGTACATTGATCTTACCTCCTTGAGCCACAGCAATGTAACGTATCTCTTTACGATTTGCTGAAATAGTCGATGCTTCGATCCTTACACCCGGTTTGATGGTCAAAGTGGCGCCTTCTTTCACAATAACTTTACCAGTTAATTTGTATGTGCCCGACTCAAGGACTACTTCGCCATCGGCTATCTCACCCTGAAAATCATCGCGCACCAGCTCAAAGGTCGAACTGTTATCGGGGTTTATTTTTTCATCGTCGCATGACGCGAATCCCAACGAACCGATTAAAATGGCCAAACTCCATTGTCTGACTTTTGAAAATGTAAATCTTCTCATGTTTACTCTCATTTAATTTATGACAAAAATAATATAGATGTGTTTTTTGATCGTTAATGCAGTGTTATACTTTTGTTAAGTGTCAAAAGATGTTGTATTTGAGCGTCAGAGAATACCGTGCGCCCTTTTTGTACGACATGGTTGTTACCGCACCGTTTTCGTTGTCCTGAAAACGTTCATAGGTTGGATTGAGCATGTTTCGTAGATTCAAATCGATGCCAAAACGTTTGTTGATGTTATATTTCAGTATAAAATCCAAAGTGCCCATTCCTTTTTCAATCTGGTTTCCTTTGCCGTTGGTTCCTAAGGCGTATAGTCTGTCTGAAAAATAGTTGTAGGCCAATGTCGCCATGATGTCCGAAGCGGAAGACCATTTTTTGCTGAAGGAAAGGTCCGCATTTGCGAGAAAGTCGGACGAGCCGGTGAAACTTGACCGGTCGTCGGTGAGGTTTAAGTTGAAATCTGTTTCTCTTGCAACTTTTTCAGCGCTCAATTCTTGGTCAGTTTGCATATACGCCATATTGCCACCAACAGAAAGTTTGCTTTCGCCGTTGCTAAAAGCAAAGAGATCCTTTTTTATCTCCGCTTCTATTCCATAGACAGTTCCGTAGTCTCCCGAGTTGACATAGGAGATGTCGTTGGATGAGGAGGCGAGGGTGACCTCATTGATGGGATCCTTGATGTACTTTCCGAATAATGTAAAAGATAACAGTTCAGCCTCACGTGGGAACATTTCCCACTTTAGATCGAGATTATAATCTTGCGAGGGATACAAGTATGGATTTCCCATTTTTGTTTCGTTTCCATAATCGTAGATGAACAGTGCCCTTTCTTTAAATTGAGGCAAAGTGTAGGTCTTGCTTGCGCCCAACCGCAGGTTCTGTTTTTCATCGAGCATATATTTTAACAGCAGGTTGGGTAGAAAGGCATTGCGTTTGAACGTGTTGGTCTTGCCAGATCTGTCCAAAACCGTTTCGTAGTAAATCGACTGTTTAATGTTTTCGTAGCGCAGGCCCAATATAGCCGTCAATTTCGGTGTCAATAGATACTCGGCGTTAGCAAAGAAAGCGTGTATATCCTGTTCGCCTTTGTAGATTTGTGGGAAGTCCAGCGCATAGCCTTGAATCTCAAACCACCCGTTTCGGTAGTTCTCTTGGTTAAAAAGCGCATCTAGATTGTTGGGATCGGCTTCCTGTTGACGCATGACATTTTTCATGTCAAAGTTGAATTGTATGTCTTCGAAGTCCCGTCTTTTTATTTTCCCATTATACCCCATAGCTATTTTTCCCTTTGGGGCATCTGCTTGTCCAATTCGGTATTGTCCTACCGTATGAAAAGCAAACTCATTTTCGTCAAGATCTTGGAAATAGCGGTGGTTGTCAGGCTCAGTATTTTGCGCCAATACACGGTAATTTAGCGTTTCGTCCACGCGCGTGATATTCTGGATCCGGTCGGGTATACGGCTGTTGACTGTGTTGTAAGACGTGCCCCAATCGAGGTCTACGTTGCTTGCTAACTGGTGATGTCCAAGGATTTGGTTTACGAACAATTTGTGTTGCAAGAAGGTGCTTCGTTGTCTAATACCGCTACCGTCTTCCGCTAAATCGCGTATATGTCCAGCCCATTGTTCGCGGGATTGGTCAGAGGAATTAATGAAGAGCAGATTATAGGCCAGCTGGTGCCTGCTGTTGATTACGTAACTGGCATTGATCATACCGGTGCTGTTGGTCGTATATCCAAAGCGTGTATAGCGAAAATCATCTACAGGGTCGCCTCCGGCTGCTACCTTTCTGTCTGTCCCCTCCCGGAAATTATAATCGTTGTTATGGGAGGCAATGGCGAAAAGATTGAACTGGTGTCCGTTGGCAAAACGGAGGGATTTGCCTCCTGTTACCCCAAAATTTACGCCCAATGGCGTAGTACGCTTGATGGGCGCAAGGCTGTTTTGAAAATGAAACCCGCCCAAAGGATCGTTTGGCACGCCATAATTGACAAATCCACTGCGATTTGGACCAGATTGTAGGTAAAATCCATCCCATTTATCCAATACGTTCGTATTTGTTTGGCTACCCAAGGAAACTTCTATAAATCCGTTGTCACTATAGTTTTTGGACACAATGTCGACATTTCCACCGGCGAAATCGCCCGACATAAACGAGCTGTATGCTTTGTCGATCGCGATATGCTCGACAATGTCGGTGGAAAAGATGTCCAAATCGATGTTTTTTCGTTCCGGGTCGTTGGAAGGAATGGGCAAACCGTTGAGAGATGTAGAGTTATAGCGGTCGCCGAGCCCTCGAACATATACTTGGTTGCTTCCTTCCTCCTTGGATACCCCGCTCATTTTGCTCAGTGCCGTTGCCACATCGCCCACACCTTTGCGGGAAAGCTCTTGTGCACCCATCTTTTCCACCATGAGGCTGGATTTACGTCTTTCTTCCAGCAAGGCTATTTCAGAAACGCGCTCCCTTCTCCTCGTCACGACGACCTCCTCTAACGTAGAACTTTCATTAACCAGTGCTATGGGTACAAATTCCCAACTGTTGCTTTTTAACTGAACAGACGTGGAGTCGCTTTTATAACCTATAAAAGTACTGACCAGCACGATTTTTTCTGTTTTTGCAGGCAAAGTGATGAAAAATTCACCGCTTTGATCAGTAGAAGCGCCCAGATTGGTGTTTGGAATGCTGATAGTTACGCCGGCAATAGGCTGGTATGTCTCTACATCCAAGACTTTTCCTTTTACACCAAACTCCTGAAGTTGAACTTGCGCTCGAATCTCAGCTACTTGCATGGCTAAGATGGAAATAATCAATGCAATACAATAATTTAACTTATTCATAGTATGTTAAAATGATGCTGCAATATTATGAGCTAAATATTAGCTGGGTGTTAATGCAAGGTTATTAAAACATCACGCGTTTGTTACGAAATTGTTAAGCAGTCCAAATGAGGAGAAAGTGAAGGACGGATAGTTTTCTCTTCGAGAAGAAAAACATCCATGTTTGTTTTATAATCTTTTATTAAAATGGGGAGAATTAAAAATAGGTCAACTGATTATTCGTCTTTTTAAGATTTTTAAAATCTGATTTATTCTTTATATTTTTGCTTTCCATAAAGTAGGAGGAGGGAATACATGCCAGTTAAGATACCACATAATTTACCAGCGATAGAGCTTCTAAAAAAGGAAAATATATTTGTGATGAGTGATCTCCGGGCCGAAGGGCAGGATATCCGTGCAATGCGCGTTCTTATCTTGAATCTGATGCCTCTAAAGATCTCAGCAGAGACTGATTTTGTCAGATTGCTTTCCAATAATCCTTTGCAGGTGGAGGTGGAATTCCTAAGACTGGATACGCATACACCTAAAAACACATCGGAAGAACATTTGGAAATGTTCTATAAAGGGTTCAGTGAAGTAAAAGAAAACTTTTACGATGGAATGATCATTACCGGGGCGCCGGTAGAAATGATGAAGTTTGAAGAGGTTACATATTGGAAAGAGATCAAGAGCATCTTTGACTGGGCGAGAAATCACGTGACTTCCACATTGTATATTTGCTGGGCTTCTCAGGCAGCACTCTATCATTTTTACGGAGTGGAGAAAAGACCGCTTGAACAAAAGCTCTTCGGGGTATTTAAACATATGGCTTCGGATAAGAAGCACCCTTTGTTCAGAGGGTTCGATGATGAGTTCTTCATTCCACATAGTCGACACACGACCATGTGGAAAGCGGATATGGAGCGTAATACAGAGGTTTCTATTTTGTCAGAATCGCAGGAAGCCGGTGTGGCTATTGTATCTTCCAGAGGGGGACGTGAATTTTATTTTACAGGACATGCTGAGTATGCACCTTTAACCCTGCATGATGAATATGTACGTGATTTGGAAAAAGGGCTTCCTATAGAAGTACCTCGAAATTACTACACGGATGACAACCCCAATAAACCTCCATTGGTGCGCTGGAGAGGTCATGCTAATCTTTTATTCAACAACTGGTTAAATTATTTTGTCTATCAAGAGACACCATTTGATTTAAAAGATGTACAGCACCTGGGTGAAATAAAACATCATAGCTGAAAGGCGTGAAGACTTTTCAAGCATAAAGCGTTAGATAGGAATATAAATGTAGAAGCCTGATTCAAATAATCGAATCAGGCTTCTGTCATAAAATTGAAATCTGTGGCTTAGAAGACACCGTCTTCATCCAGGGGTTAAGCGTAAACTTTTTCCTTTTTGAATTTTTTCACCAGCAACGCATATACGATAGCCCTATACTTGTTTTTGTTGGATTTACCTACTTGATCGATTACTTCGTCTATAGCTTTATCTAGCTCGGGACCATCTTTTAAACCAAGTTTTTTAATTAGAAAATTCTTTTTCAGTCGGTCCAATTCAGCTTTGTCAGAAGTCGCCACGGTCTCTGCATCTGCCTTATATATAGACGGCCCTAGCCCTTTTGTAACGGCTGTTAACAATTTCTCGTCAAGAGATAAATTAAGTTTTTTTGCTTCTGCAACATATGCTGCAATCTTTTCTTCTAACTTACTCATAGTTTATTTGTTTTTAAATGAACTGATTATGTACTAAAGTTAGCTTTCTTTTTCGTGAAAAGAAAAGAGGGGGGATGATTTTTTTTGGAATTGTAGTTGAAATACGAATGCAAGTAGCAGAAAAATAGAACAAAAATGTACGGATGGGTCGGGTTTATCTCCTGTCTAACCATAGTGGCGGGCACTTCGTGAATAGGTGTAATTTTTATTTATAATGCACAATGGGTCCTAATTTATTTTAACGAGGTTAAATTTTGTTAAATATAGATGAGAAAGTGTATGGAAAAATTTTTCCTATGTACCTTTATCCGTCTAACAGATTGTAAAATAATGTTATGAAACGTATAACAGTACTATTTTCATTTTTCATTTTTGCCGTGTCTTCTCTTCATGCCGGTAATATATTAACGGAAAGCCCTAAAAACTTCATTATTATCTATCAACAAGGAAAGACGATCAAGGTGGAAGGAACGAAGAGCGAACGAAACATACAGTCGGAAGGAGATGAGGTGCTACATGTGAAAGGTTCACACAATGTGGTTGTAGTCAAAGGTGGACTAAAATCCGTCATGGTTAAAGGAATGCATAACGAGGTGTACGTTGATCGGCTTGAGGAAGTTACCATTGATGGAGAGCATAATAAGGTTTCCTATAAATCGATTCCAGATAAAAAAGCAGTATTAAAAAGCACAATTGTACAAGGTTCAAAGAACAACAACGTCGTAAAAGCTAAATAGCTTTCGGACAAAACTATCGAGCCAAGGAGATACTTCTTAAAGTGCAATCTTTGCCTTTTTATACATTGCCATCTCAGGGATTTGTCTTTAAGCCTGTTTAAAAATTAAAGTCTCATTCCTACGCAAAAGAAATCTATATAGGTGTCCCGCAAGCTCGACGATGACAAATAAAGCATGTGTCAATGTTACCAGCCCTCTTTGTCCTTCCGACGAATGAGGAATCTATATAGCTGTCTCGCAACCTCGACATGACAAATTGCGTACAGCTTTATTTGTTCGCCCTCTTTGTCATTCCGACGATAGGAGGAACCCCGAAGGGCTCATCGAAGATAATCTATGGACATAAAGGACTATTTTCTACTCACCCATAGATAAGCCTGTAATTATTTGCCATTCTTTCTTTTCCTATTTACAATACAGTAACTCATATAGAGCAGCACCAACCAAATGGGAATCAATTCTACAGAAATTTTCAATCCTGTAAACCACATCATCACCAAGACGCCAAAGAGAAATACCAAACTTACATAATTGCTAAAAGGGTATAAGAGGGTAGGGAACTTGGATTTTTCTCCTCTTCGGGTGATGGTACGTTTAAAGAAAATGTGGGTAAAGCTGATCATGATCCAATTGATGACCAGCGAAGACACTACTAAGCTCATCAGCACTTCTAAAGCCCTTTCCGGCATGATTTTGTTGATGATAATACATACCGCCACTAAACCTGCAGATACTAAAATAGCATTGATGGGTGAATGGTTTTTGTTCAGTTTGGTTAGGAATCTAGGGGCATTCCTTTGCTCTGCCAAACCATACAGCATTCGCGAATTGCTGTACACACAACTGTTATAAACCGAAAGCGCCGCCGTTAATACGATAAGGTTTAAGGCATTAGCTATAATATTGGTAAAATAATAGGTGTTGCCGAACAATTCAAACTGCATCCCCTTTAGGCTGGCAAAAACTTCGACGAAAGGGCTGGTCTCGGGAGTAATATTGCGCCAAGGCATTAATGAGAAGAGAATGAGCAACGAACCAATATAGAAAATGAGGATACGCCACAATACCTGATTCGTGGCCTTGGGGATATTGCGTTCTGGGTTTTCGGCCTCTGCTGCCGTGATGCCTACCAGTTCCAAGCCACCAAACGAGAACATAATCATTACTAATGCCGCTAGAAGGCCTTGATATGCACCACTATCAGCTGTAGTGAGCCATCCTTTTGGGAAGAAACCGCCATCGTTGGTGAGATTGGCTACAGTAGCTTGTTCGCCGGCATTGCCGCTTAATAATAAGTAGGTGCCAAAGATAATCATAGCGATAATAGCCACTACTTTGATGATGGAAAACCAAAATTCTGTTTCGCCGTATACTTTTACGGAAGCGAGATTCAGGGCATTGATGACAATAAAGAAAAACAGGCTGGAAACCCATAAAGGTATCTCGGGCCACCAAAACTGTACGTAATGTCCGATGGCGGTCAATTCTGCCATACTCACCAACAGATACAATACCCAATAATTCCAACCGGAAGCATAGCCGGCAAATGAGCCCCAATAACGATTGGCAAAATAACTGAAACTACCCGAAACGGGTTCATGGACGACCATTTCCCCCAATTGTCGCATAATGAAAAAAGCAATCATGCCGGCAATGGCGTAACCCAATATAACGGAAGGACCGGCCAGTACGGCAGCTTGTCCGATTCCTAAAAACAACCCGGTGCCAATGGCCCCACCTAGTGCGATGAGCTGAATATGTCTGTTGCTAAGCCCCCTTTGGAGCTTTTTGTGTTCTGTTGCGTTATTTTCCAATGTTGTATACCTTGACTAGTTCTTGTTGTTGATGCTGCTCTCGGCAAAGCCTACCAACTCATCCCAATACGTACCCATTCGGCGGTTGTAAATCAATATCTGATAATCGTTCCCCGTTTGAAAATGGGTGCCGGAGAATGCGTCGGTCACCACGTTGCCGGATGGATCTTCTACTACATACTCATAATCATAGAGGCCCTGTTTGAGTTTGACCGTTACGCTCCAAATCTGTTGTTGCTCATCAAAGACCAATTTGTTTTCTTCGATGCGTTGAAACTGGTTGAACCCTCCCACAAGATAAATGTTTCCCTGAATATTCTGGGTTGTTTTTAAAGAAAAGGTGACATCGGCATAATCTGCTTCCAGCTCATCGTCGTTTAGGTCGCGGTTGCGGATAAAGAACAAACCGTTTTCATCGTATGTGCCGGCATAGGTTTCGCCATGATGGTCTTCGTCGGTGTACAGAATCACTTTGGTGACCGAGTCGGGAATAATTTGCTGCACACGCTCGGAGGCGACCCGAAAACTTCGCAGGTCCACAAACCGGAATTCATTGTTACCCTTAAAGTCAAATGTTTCGCTTTGGTTGTACTTGAACGCGTTGTTTCCTACAAAACTGGGGTTTTGGAGTGACATTTGGTTGTCCGAACGTTGGTTTTGTTTCACGAGCACAGTGAGATCGCGTTGGGGATTGTTAATGGTCAACCCTGTGGATAGGCTGATGTTCAACTTTTGGTTTTTCAGTCGATTTGCCGTTTGGTAAGAAGATTGGATGACGGCGCTGGTATTTACCAGGTTATTTAATACATAAAATTTTCTAGTCAGAATCAGCCGTTCTTTGTCAGCGTCTTCATACACTTTCAATAAGTAGTTTCCAGCCAATTTGGGTTTGATGTATGGTGTTGGAAAATTGATAGCATAGTGTGTGTAAGGTTGGAAGGTGCTTTTGGATGCGCTGTAATTTTCAATACGATCTTCGTTGTAGCCTTCAATATAGTCCAAAACAGAGGTTCTGCTCGGTGTCCAATCCTGATTGCAATGTTCGATACTGATGTAATAGTTTCGTATATCGCCTCGCAGATCGTCGAATGATAATTTCAACAGTTCGGCACTGCCCAATACATATACGGGGAGACGGTTCTCTTTTCCATCGGGATAGAACTGGACGGTTCGGATTGCCGATAGATAGGCTTTATCGTCGTAAACCAATTCTTGCTTAGGCGATCGCTCAAATTCCTTCTTTGCTTTCTTTTTCTTTTGTGCCGTTACCGTTAGCGCACTACTCACTAGAATAAGCAACAGGGAAACCCGTAATGTTTTCGCAATATTCATGTTGTAAAAATAATAAAACCGCTGTATTATCAGCGGTTTCATAAAAATTAATACGCGTTTATCTTAATCTACCCATATCTCATCGATGGCTATACTCGGTCTTTTGCGTGGATGGAACCTCCATTCCGGGAGCTGTTGAAAAGGGTGGGCAATAATTTTAATAGCTTTAACTTTTTGCGTAGAAAATGTATGCTTATAGGGAAGACTGTGTAAGCTATAATCTTCTTCTGGCATGTTATTGTCTTGTCGGTAAATTTCTTTAAAATATTTTCCATCGACCGATAACTGTATCTGAATGGAACGAGGTCTGAAAAACCAATGCCGGGGATCCTCTAAAAACTGGGTTTCGATGGCATGTATAGCTGTGGGCTTATCAAAACGGACGGTAGCTTCAAAAGGATTACCGTTAAACACCAACCAATTGTAGCTGAAATCCAGATAACCTGGTACTCGGTCATGTAGCGTATGGTTACCCTTCGCAGGAAAATCTTCCACATAAGGATATCGAAGACTTATCTTGCCTTCCGATGCCTTGTTGGAACGGACACCAGCCGTAAAAATATCTTCCCAACCTTTGCGATAGGTTTCGATGTCCATTCCCCCCTCAGACAATTCGTGGACGTTGGCGTCTTGCAAGGCATTCAGGAAGCGATTTAGTTTTTCTTTAAATCCCGACCGAACTGCCCATTTTCCATTGTCTTCCTGAAAAATTCCATGACGTTCGGGACCGTAAAATTTTGCCTGTTGAAAATATACGAATTCATAACCCAAACGTATTTTTCGAACTCTGTCTAAAAATATCGGGTTTGCTTCCACCTTTTCTTCCGCTCTATCGAACAAGTCGCTATAGCGATCCATAGCTTCGGGGCTAAGGAAGTCCTGATGGTTATCGATAGGATTTCCGTAAATATCCAAGCGTACTCTTTTTGATAGAATATCGGTTCGTATTAAGCTTAGATATTCGAGAATTTCATCCGCAGCTTTGCCGTAAAACCCTTTTACAAACTCTTCGGTCAATTTCTTTTCGTCAAGTTGGGGATTCCAAAGTAATTTGGCCAACAGGTAGGACTTAGTTCCGCCATATGGGAATAGGTTGTGCCACTTCCCTGCGCGAATATGCCTTCTACGCCTTGCCGATCGAGATAAGCCATATTTTCACCTATAGTGCCCCACTGTGGGAAAGGTGCCATATAGTTTGTGAATTGTGTGTAGTAGTCCCAAATGAAAAGATGCTCCGTTTTTTTCTTCCATCCAGCCAACTGTGAACGGAAACTTGCTGCACTTGGTTCAACAGGAAGCGATAAGCCTCTGCGCGCATCGATCGAGCTTAAGATAACATATACATTGGGGAGTGGGGAAATATGGAGAGGGGGATTGGCGCTGTAGGTATAGGCTAAGGTAGTAAACGTTTTGTTAGGAAAGTGTTGTGCTACACGGTTCACAAAGTGAATTAGGGATCCTTGCGGACCACCTTCTTTTTCATCAATCTTCCGGCATTTGTCGCATTCACAATATCCCAACTCGTCGTTTGGACTTAATGACCAATATGTTGCTTGTGGATTTTCGGCCATCATCTCGCGGAATTTTTCCACCACAAGACGATAGACTTCTGGGTTGGAAAGACAAAGCTGGTTGGGTTGCCGTTTGCCTTGGTAAAAGGAATAATAGTCGGGATGTTCTTTGAAGTATATGGAAGCGGGCAACAGTTTGTTAAAGGTATGTCCCCAAAGCCCCCACAACTCTTCTAGGTTGTACAGTCCATGCCAATCCATATATTCCTGATCGCGTTCTATCGGGAAATAAGCTTCCCGAAATGCAAACCGGGGTCGGGAGTTGATGCGGACATCCGTTGCGATGCTAATTTCTTGTTTTTTAGGAACAAATGTTCCCTCTCGGCCTACATTCCACTTTCTAGCGTCCAAGACCTCCTCTATAAATCGATAAACGCCGTAGATGAGCCCCTTAGCACCGCCATCTATATAGACGTTGCGCCCATTCGTACGTATTTCAAAAGCATCTTCAACCATTGCTTCATTTGCAAAGCCGATCATGATGGCGTGGCCACTGTTTTCTTGCTGGTAACTGATTGGAAGTTGCCATGTAGTGGCCCGTTGGAAATAATCTTGTAAAATGCCTGCCGCTTTGTTATTGAGAGTGTTTTTTTCTTTTACAAGAATGGAAAAATCACTTTTGTCATTTGCATATAACACCAGTTCGTCTTGTGCGTATGTATTTTTCCTACGAACCCCATTAACAAAACAATGATCATATGGCGCATATCAGAAGTAACGTTTTACAGACAAATTTAAGTTATATTGGTGTAAATAGTTCAGATCGGTGATTTTATGTACCGACCAACTGCCGTTACTTCCCAGAACATATTTACCTATTCTATGTTGTATGCCCATCGTAACGGCATACGACTTAAAGACAGAAGGATCGGCGTAAAACATGTACCGTTCGGGATCATCCGGCGATGTGCCGATATTTCCGATAATTGTGAAATAGGTTTCCGGTTTTTCTTCATTATAATAATACCGCCAAGAAACGGCAAAAGCCGCTTCTTGGCGTTCCTGATTATAGGTCAAAAAGGATCGTATGTAAAAGAAGTTTGGACCCACGTATTTTCCTATAGAGAGTACCCCCGTCAGATTATCGAGTCCTATATGTGGGTACATATACCTTACCCCTATGTCGTACTGCCAGCTTTTAAATTCTTTATATAAGGAATATGCGGCGCGCCACTTTGGAAAGGCATAACTGTCGGAAAAGCCTATACTGTTGTAGGAATAAAGGGTCTTCGAGTAGTTCATCCATGATTCGACGAGATATTGAAATCCTTTTCCGTTTCGGAGATGCGCCCAATTGACTTGGCCGGAAAGGGAGATAGATGGACGGAGCTTGGTGCCATAGGTAAACCCGCTCATGAAAAACGTACCTACAGGCCTGTCATAGGTTAAGAAACCTTGTTCGAATGCGATGTAATTTTTGTATACCTTCTGATCGTCGTAAATTAACCGCAACCGCTGATAGGTGGTTTGCCTAGGGTTTAGAGCAACCAATGTATCCATAATGGCATAAGCTTTATTGAAGTCTTTTTGTTGGGCGTATATGTCGGCTATTCGTAGCAAAGTTCGTTCACGGGTTTCATCCTTGGAGATTAAGTGTTCCAAAATAGCTGTTGCCTCGGCATCACGACCGGTTGCAAATAACAGGTCAGCCTTTAGCTCCAAGAGATCCAATCGGTCGGGTGATTTTAGCAATAAGGAATCCAACCGTTGCAACCCTGCGGAAGCGGGCAAATCTTTGATTGTTCTTTTGATAGTCTCGATACGTTTTTCGTCTTTTTCTCCCATGGTTTCGGTTATAAAATCATGGTGAAGCTGTTTGACATAGTCTGATTGAACAATGGAATCAGGAAGCGTTTCCCATACATGATCAGCTTCATCCAATCGGCCTTGTTTCCAGAGGGAGTGGGCTAAACCGTAATAAGCGTCATAATAATCGGGTGACGAGGCAATGACCTTTCTATAATACTGTTCTGCCCAAATGGGTCTATTCATTTTCAGATAGCTGATTCCTAGGATATATACAAAATCGCTATATGTAGGATATTTGGCTAGCACGGTTCTGGCTAAATCGATTGATTCATCAAATCGATTTTCGCGCACATAATCCATTCCCTTTTTCACCAAACTGTCGGGATCTTGTACCCTTCCTTCCCAAACAACCTGCGCACATGTATGATTGGCCAGACATATAAACATAAAAAAGAAGAATATGTATTTAACA